>NZ_JBFAKG010000021.1:0-118101 GCF_040655595.1 Saccharopolyspora sp. NPDC050389 | reverse complement strand
AGGACCTGTGTCATATCGATGGTGGAAGGGCCGGCGGCGATGGCGTCGCGCACGAACGGCCGCAGCAGGAACGCGCGGAGTTTGTTCATCAGCGGTGAGATGACCTGACTGCGGGAGGCGTCGGTGAGGCCCTCGTACCAGGACCAGAATCCTTTGAGGACCGGATCGGTGACAGCCGCGGTGGCCCGGGCGCGGAAGGCGGGTTCGGCCAGCAGGGTGGGCAGGTCGGCGAGGGTGGCGGCGCCGTCCTGGGCGCGCAGCGTGAGGCACGCGGCGCGCATGACGTCGTCGGTGCGTGGGCCCCAGAACGCGGAGTAGACCCGGCGGAACACCGACACCAGGTTGTCGACGGTGAGGTCGGTTTCCCCACCATCCAGGGGATTCAGGCAGGGCGGGCGGGTGCGGGCGTCGGCATCGAAGAGCACCACCCGGTCGGCCGCGGTGCGGGGTAGTCGGGAGAGGGCGTCGGCGACCAGGTCGCCCTTGGGGTCGATCACCACGAGGCCGCGGCCGGCCTCGGCGTCGGCGAGGATCATGGTGGCCAGCAGGGTGGATTTGCCTGAGCCGGTGGCGCCGAGGACGTGCAGGTGGTGCCGGGCATCCGGCACGCGCAGCGCCACGGGGCGGGACTGGCCGGTATCGGTGCTGCCCAGTGGCTTGGCCTGCGGCCCGGGTGTGACGATCCCGGGTGGGGGTGCGATGGCTTTCGCCCCAGCCCGCTGGATCCCGGGAATGGACTCGTCGGTCGGCACGTGTGCGAGGGCCGCGAGCTCCGCAACTGACAGCAGATCTCCTCGCCGCAGGCTCCGCTGGGTGAAGGCGGTGTCGGGTTGCCGGAGGCGGCGGCGGGTGTAGTAGTTGTGGTCGGTGAAGGAGGCGAAGGATGCTGCCAGGGCGTGTGCCCGGCCCCGCGCCGCCGCCCGCGCCGCGTCCGTCTCATCCGTGCTGGCGTCACCGGGGAGCAGGGTGGCGACGGCGTAGCGGATGACGGTCTCGTACTGGCTGCCACGTTGTTTGGCCACGATCGCGCGGTTGGCGGCGGAGTGCTCCAGCGAGGTCTGTGGGTCACGACGAGCCGCCTCCCGGCCGACGTCGCGATGCCGGGTGGTGCCGGGGGTGATGAGGTCCAGTAGCCGGCCCGGGAGACGGGTGGAGCCGCCGGTGATATTCCGGGCGGTGCGGCGGGTTTGGGCCAGGCGGCGTCCGGTCACGGGGCGGGCAAGGATCTGCACGCAGGCGTGCTCATCGCGATTCAGGCCGACCGGTGCCCCGATCAGCGCCCGGATCGGGTCGGCGTCGAAATCGGTCTGGATCGGCAGCGCATCGGGGCGTGCGAGACGAAGCTCGCCGCCGACAACGACGCTGCACTGGTCGGGTCCTGCCGTGGGCAGGGGCGGCGCGGCGGGGTGGGTGCGGGTGTGCGCGCCGGGCCAGGCCGCTTCCACCGCCCGCTCCACCAACCCCGGGGGAATCACTCCGGGAACCCACAGCCGAATCTCCACGCCGGTGTGGGAGAACACGTACTCGCAGGCCACGTGTGGCTGGCCGGTGACCAGGCGTTTCCATCGTGGGCGCAGCACTCCGACCAGGTGCGACCACAACGCCACTCCGCCTGCCGGGTCCACTGAGGGCGGGGCAAGGACGGTCACCACGCGAGCGTTCTCAAGCAGGCGCTGGTGGCAGCGACCGCGCCACCAGCGCCGCAGGACCATCGTACCCACGAGCCCGACCATGAGGCCGGGCGCAGCGATGGGAGCGACGGCACTGGCCCACTCGCGAACGTGGCCGAGGGCAAAGTGCAGGGTGCCCCACGGGTCCCGCAGATAGTCGTCGATCACTCCACCGGCCAGGCTGGCTGGTACAGGCGGCAAGGCACGCATGCCGCACCTCCTCGAGGTGGCGCGTCCGGATCATCCGGCGCGGGTGCGGTGTTGTCAGAGGGGAAGGTGGATGTCGCCGGTATCCGAGTCGAACTCGTCACCTGTCAGTGGCGTCGTCGCGTCATCGATCTCGAAATTCCAGGAGTCCACAGTGGATTCTGTGTCGGTGAGTTCGGCGGGGTTGCTGGTGACCAGGGCGTGTTCGGTGGGTGAGGCGACGGTGTGGAAGGCCACGCGTTGGGTGCCGGCTGCGAGCAGGCCTTGGCCTTGGTCGGCCGACAGCAGGAAGTGGCGTTCGCCTGCGGAGAGGTCGAAGGTGCGGGTGATGTCGTCGATGGCTTGCGGTGCCTGCCGCAGCAGGATTTGGGTGGCGGCGTTGGCGATGACGGCTTTGCCGAGATCGTTGCCGAGGACGTCGGCGGTGTCCTGGGTTGCCACGGTCAGTCCGGCCCAGTGTTTCCGGGAGGCCTTGGCCATGCGGAACAAGAACTCCGCGCCCGCGGGTTGGCGCATCAGCAGCCAGGCTTCGTCGACGACGACCAGCCGTGGCCGGCGGAGCACGGGGTTGGCGACCCGCCGCCACACCGCGTCGAGGGTGAGCAGGGTGCCGAGGGGTTTGAGTTCGTCGGGCAGGTCCCGCAGCGAGAACACCACGAGGTGTCCCTCGGGGCGGGTCGTGGTGGGCCCGTTGAGGAGGTCTTTGAACGCTCCGTCGACGTAGGGATGCAGCCGCGTGCCCAGCTCCGCCGCTACCGGGTCACCGTGGGTGGTAAGGGTGTCGCGGAGGTCGCGGACGAGGGGTGCAGGGCGGGTCCAGGTGCGGGCGTCAGCGGTGATTCCGGCCCGGCGATAGGTGGCGGCGATCGCCTGGTCCAGCACGGCCCGCTCCCCCGCCTTCAGTGGCGCGTCGAGCAGGACGCTGATCACGGTGTGCAGGAACAGGCTTCGGCGCACGAGCGCGTCTTTCGGCGCGGTGCGTCGACCGTCGGGCCCGGTACTGATGGGAAGGTCAAAGGGGTTGAGGCGCACGCCATCGGCGCCGAGGTGGAGGTAGGTGCCGCCGACGGCGCCGGCGAGGCGCCGGTATTCGTCTTCGGGGTCGATGACGGCGACCTCGATCCCGCGGTAGAGCGACCGCAGTGTCTCCAGTTTGACGAGGTAGCTTTTCCCGGCGCCGCTGCGACCGAGGATCACGCTGTTGTGGTTGTCGGCGGCGAAGCGATCCCAGTGCACCAGTCCTTGGCTGCCCACGTTGAACCCGTAGAGCACCCCAGCCGGCGCGGACACCGACGCCGGATCGGCCGGGGGAAGGTCGGCTGAGGTGAAGGGGAATGCCGCAGCGAGGGCGCTGGTATCGAAAGTGCGGCGCATCCCAAGGAGGTCCAGGCCCATGGGGAGGGTGGATACCCAGCCTTGCAGGCTGCGGTAGGTGGCGGGTTTGGCGTCCAGCAACAGCGACGCCGCCAATGCGCGGACCGCGGCGACCTCGCCGGCCAGCGCCTCTTCGGTGGTGGCGTGGACGGTGAGGTAGAGGCCGAGGTGGAACAGTCTGCCTTCGCCGCGGGCGATCCGGGCGGAGAGCTCGTAGGCGTCTTCGGTGGCCGCGTCCACCTGCGGGTCGGCGAGGCGGCCGTGTTCGGCGGCGTGCCGGCGGCCGGATTCCAGTTTCGCCAACTGGTTTCGCAGGCGGGTCGCGGCGGTCGTGGGGTCGATCGGCTCCACGTGCAGCGACACATCCAGCTGGCCCGGGTAGGTCAGCAGAGGCTGCAGCCACCCAGGGTGGACCTCGCGCGGATATCCGGTGATCGCGAAGGACGCGACCCAATCCCCGCCGACCTCCACATGCCGAGCCCCGATACTCAACGCCTCCGGAGCGAACACCTCAGAACCTGCCGCGCCCCGCGGAGCATGGTGCTGTGCGCGGGCCCTCATGCCGCTCTCCCCCACTCGTCCTCGCCGGCGACGGCATCGGTGTGCCGTGCTGTCTCGGGGTGGACAGAGATGACGTCCTCCGCACCGGCCACACCGGTGAGGGCCGGCAGGACGCGGTCGGGGTTGCAGGCGGCGGCCAGCACACTGGTGGCCTGCCCCGCATCCAGGGCCGTCACCACGATCCCGGCCGGCGCCAGCAGGTCCACGGCTTCGGTCAGCCGTCGCACCAGGCGTGCCTCAGCGGCCCGCCGCGCCGCCTCCCCGGCAGGGACGGTCCGCGTGGTGCGCTTGTGGCGCAGCCAGAGGGGAAAGGCCGGTTTCGTGGTGGCGTGGTCCAGGGGTTCACGCAGGACGAGCAGGACCTGGCGGCGGAGCAGGTCGGCGTGCTCGGCGAGGTGGGCGAGGTAGTCGGCGTGTTCGGCCGCGGCGGCTTCCAGCGCGGGGTGCGGCAACCCCCCGGCACGGTCTCGAAGATCGGCGATCTGCGTAGTCAGATCGAGACGTTCGGCGCGCACCAGGATCTGGACCGGGGCGGTCAGGGAATGCAGATAACGCCCGAAACCGGCTACCAGGCCAGCCTGTTCGGTCGGGGTGCGCAGGGCGAAGTTGACCGTGGAGGCCACGGCCACGACCGCCAGCCCGTCAGCGCCGAGATCCACCACACCGGTCTCCGCGACCGACGCGGGACCCACGCCGGTCGCGGGCAACTCCACCGCCCCGAGCCGGGAAGCATCCGGGTCCGGGCCGGAGGTGTGGTGCGCGCGGGCGGTCAGCCAGCCTGGGGCGGACTGCACGCCCTCCGGGGCGGTGACGCGCCAGGCGGGGGCCATACGTTGGCGGAGGGCGGCCACGGCGAGCCGGTCCAGGGACACCCCGTCGCGCTGCCCGAGCACCAGGGCGAGGACGAGGGCTGCGATCGGCAGCGCCAGCGCCACAAAGACCGGGAGCGCCACGACAGTTCGCGTCGCCAGCCATCCGAAATACAGCGCCACGCCGGTGACTGCGAGGATGGCCAGTTGCCGCGCGGTCAGGTTCGCCAGGAGGCGGTCTTCTCTGTCCACATCAGACGGGATACGGACGGGCTCGGTCATGTGGGATCACCTTCCGCGGGTTCCGGTGAAGTGGGCAGGTCGAGAGGAAGTGCAGGCTGGGCCGGGGCCGCTCCCACAGGGCTCGCGCCCGCACCGGTGGATGCGGGCCGGGGCCGGCTGCGGGTGGGACGCGGAAGGTCCAGTGGCAGGGCGTACTGGCCGTGTTTGTCGGGGCGAATGCCCTTGTACGCCGAGGGCGCCGTGGGTTTCGGATCTGGTCGGCTTGGCCGGCGGGCGCGTGCCTGCGGGTGCACCTCACCGCTGGGGGTGAACAACGGGCGCTGCCCCGGCACCTGCACCGACCGGGCGTCCAGGTGGGTAGGAGGCGGGGTGGGTGGTGTGGGGATGGATTGCGTGGTGAACGGTCCCACCAGCGGCAGCGGGTACTGCCCGCCCGGCGGGATCCGGGTGGGTATCGCGCCGGGGTTGCCTGGTTTGGGCGGCAAGGCCTGCGGCCTCGGTCGGCCCGAGCGGGTGAACAGCGACAGTTGCCCCGCGCCGGGCTGCGGGTCGGCTTCAGGGCTGGGCGCGGGGTCGGGGACGGCGCGGCCGGGATCGTGGCGGGCGTGGACCGGCAGCATGTGCTGCTCACCCGGGCGCGGATTCAGGCGCATCGCGGACGGCCCCAACTCCGGTGGCAGTGCCGAACGCACAGGCTTGCCGTCCAGGGAGAACAGAGTCCCTTGGCGTCCCCCGGGCGTTCGCGGAGAGCGTGTTCCCGCGGCGGATGCGGGGCGGTGCGGGAATGGCTGCCGCAGGCGGCCCCGTGTGAGTCCGGTCAGCGGCAACAGGTACTGGCCGTCCGCGCCGGCACGGGAGTTCTCATAAGGATCCGGCGCAGACGATGAGCGAGCTCCGCGAGAACGCTGATGTCCGGTCATGCTCGCCATGCCGCCCCGGATCAGCCCGAAGGTTTTGTAGGCGAGGAATCCTTTGATCAGCGAGCCAACGCGGGACCGGCCGCCGCCGCGAACGGAACTCAGAACCCAGAACGGGATCTTGATCAGGATGTAACACATCGCGATAGCGACGAGAAAACTCGACATGCCCAACCACCCTTTTCACGGAGGGGGTGCTAGAACAGTGTGACTCCGCCAGGGAGGTAGAAGATCTTGATGGTGGCGATGAATGCCAGCGACTGGCAGATCTGAATGGCCAGCAGCCCGCCGTAGACTTTCCACCACCAGAACGCGATCAATTCGAACGGCGCCAGTGCATGACACATCAATGCCAACGGAGCACCCGCCAGAAGAATGACGGTCAACGCGATCCGAACAACATAGGACAGCAACACCACGAAGATCATGACCACAAGCACCAGTGCCGTGAAAATGGCATACAGGTCGCTGTACTGTGCCTCTTCGGTCGGCAAATTTCCCCGGAGAGTGTCGGTGAATGCTTGCGCGGTCTGATCGATGCCCGCCTGATCACCACCGAGCACAGCCACTGAGAGGGCGTTGGCGAGTTCGATTCCTTTCCCACCGAAAAACAGCGACAAGTTCGCGGCGGTGAATCCCACAACCAGCCGGGGCAGGGTTTCTTTCAGCGAAGTACGAGTCTGCACTGATTGATATGCCATCACCACCAGCCCGGCGATCATCACCACCAGCACCGAGCAGGCAATCATGATGCGTTGCGAGCTTCCCCAGACCTGCCCGACGACCGGAATCTCATCCAGCCGGGGCGTGACCAACAGTGAGGTACCGAGCCAATCCAGCACACTGTTGAGCGCGGAGGTAGCGAGTCCGGAAAAGAAGTCCCAGAACCAATCCGTGAGAAAATGCTGCAGCCACGTGCCGTGATCCTCACTCTCCCCGGCGGGAACAGCAGGTGCCGTCGGCGCTACGGGAATGCAGTACTCCCCCTCACACGGCTGCGTTTCCAGGACCGGCGGTGCGGGGACTGGCGGCGGGGGTGATTCCGTTGGTGGCGAGGTAGAGGTCGGGCTCGGGGGTTCCGCAACGGGCGGTTGTGCGTGTGCGGTGATGGGGCTGCCGATCAGCGCGGACAACAACATCGCATTCGCCACCACAATGCGCCCCGTGAGCGGGGGTGGTATCGACACGGTCGATCACATCCCCAGGATCTGCCGCAGGATCTCGACCACGACCGGAGCCAACGCGGTGAGCCCGAAGCCGATCCCGGCGCTTTTGAACGCCTGCTTGGCCTTCTCCACCTCACCGGGATTCCCGCCGGCCATCAGATAGCGCAAGCCACCAACGGTCAGGAACACCGTCGCCACCAACGCGAGAATGCCCATGATCCAGTTCCGGGCGTTGGTGAGCACAACCTCCAACGTGGGCGCCACAGCGAGCACATGTGTGGTCTCGGCCCATGCCGCCGACCCGGGCAGCAGCAGCCCGGCAGCCACGATCCCGCCGACCAGAAGCCACCAGTCCGTCGACGGCCGGCGGGCACGCCGACGGCCAGGGTGTCGGCGTGGTGATGCGGGTGGACTGGGCCGCAGCTGGCGGGGGTGTGAAGGGATGGTCAGGCACATCGGGGAGCCTCCTGCGTCAACGGAGCCGGCGACGAGATCGCGGAAGACGGGGCTGGTCGTCCCCCGCATCCCTGAACTCCGCTGTCGCTGCCCCGCCGGGACACCCGTGCCCAGGATTTCTGCGCCGGCGTACTGCCACGGCGGGGAATGGCGGCGGGCAGCTCCGCGGCGGTTTGTGCAGCGAAAGTGACGGCCAGGGTGTCCCCAACCTGCAACGCGACGCCCCCTTCGGCCTCCCTAGTGCCGTCGACGTTCTCCTCGCACAGGTAAGCCAGGAGCCGCAGCTCGGCACGACGCCGGGTCTTCTTCATGGCCTCGTAAGTGACGCCGCGCTGCCGGGCAGCCTCCGCCAGCGGCAGGCCTTCCAGCCGAGTGGAGCCGATCAACTCGGCTTCCTCCGCGGTGAGCACCGCCTCGGCGACCGCCCGGGCGAGCACGAAGTCGGGATGCCCCCACGGCTGGCTCGGCGGCGCCGACCGGAAACCACTCCCCGACGGAACCGGCGCATCCAGAGCCTCACGAACAGAGGCGTGTCCAGCCCGGTAGGCCGCCCACCGCAACCGCAACATGATCCGCGGCCGACGCAGATCAATACGAGGGAGCTCGGCGAGAAACCCGGCTAGCACAGCGGCGTGAATGTCGGTGACATCGCCGGCGAACCGAGCCGACAGGCGCGCGGCGATCCGGGTCAAACCCGGCAGCGCGACACCGACGCAGCCGACCGTCCACGTCGCGCCCTCGGTGCGTGAGCGCAGCACCAGATGCGCCCACACCGCATCCCTCGTGCCCTGCCCGCAGCGGCGGCGCAGCAACAGATCCCGCACCTCGTTCAACGGCAGCAGACGATCAGGCAACCCGGCGAACAAGCGCCCATCCACGCAGACCGGATGCGGCCCCGTCACCAGCCACGCGAACGCGGTCCGCGCCGTATCCAACGGCATCCGGTCACGCCCAAAACCGTCACCCTTGAGAAGTTGACGCTCTCCGCCTCTGACCATGTCGTGACTCCTTGCCGCGAGCCGAAACAACAACACGACAAGGACGCCACAGGCACTGCTACCGAATTTCTACAACGCTACTACCTAATTCAAACGACACTACTACCGCCGATCTCCGCCGATTCCTTATCCGACCAGGCCACTGGCCGAGTCGCACCGTGAAGTCGATCAGACAGCGGTGCGCGACTTGATCACGCCTGCGTTCCCGTAGTAGTCCCCACGCTGGGACAACGCCCTGCGGTAGTAGCTGTGTAGCAGCGCAAGGACCGCCCCCCGACGCCGAGACCATGCGGGCATCTCACAACGTTGAAGACCACGAACATGCTCGGACGGTTGCGGCGAAACGCACCGGACGGGAGCCCATTGCTGCACGCCTGCCGGAAGACCGCGGTGCGTATTCGTTGTCACGCTAGACGTCCGTTTTCTCTGGGAGGAATACGGCGATGGCTTGTTCTTTTGAGAAATCCTGCAGGCGCTGTCCCTAGCAGGCTTGTATTGCGGAGTTCAGGGATGTCACCAGCACCTCGGAGGCATTCCATGAACCCACCCCACCAAACCCCGCCGCCCGACCCTCGGCGGCCACACTCCCCGCGCTCGCCTCAGCCCGCGCACCCACGTGGGCGCGAGTCGGCCACCGACAGCACTACCCGGCCGCCGGCATCGCGGCGACGCAGCCCACGTACCCGCGCCGGTTCGGGCACGCCCGCCACCGTGTGGGCGTGCGGGTCGTCCCCGATCGCGGCCGACACCCCCTGGCCCACACCGATTCTGGAAAAGATCGTCACCGCCTTCACCACACGGCACGCAGAGGTCGTCCTGCTCGACCTCCAGACGGCCGCACAGACCGGCGACCGCATGGAGGGGCCCTGCACTGGGCGCGGCGGCGCGGCAGCAGCGCGGGATGCCCTTGACGATCTCGACCGCAACACACGCCTCGTCCACACCGCCGAGGTGAATACCGGCACCGCGGCGAACGGCTGGGCCGATCCTCCCGCTGCCCTGCCCGATGGGGAGGTCATTCGCCACGCGCCGCTCGTCGACGACCGCCTCGGTGGCGAGGAGCGTCGAGCTGACTTGGTCATCGCGAGCCTGGCGCCGGAAGACGGGACGACGGCCCGTTGTGATCACCTCGCACGAAGTGCAGCCCGCCTGCTGCGCACCGGTGGAATCCTCGCCGTGCTCACCCACACCGAGACCACTGGCGGACGGCTCGTCGACCCAAGCGGGCCAGTCGTCTCCGCGGCACAAAACGCCGACCTGCTCTACCTCCAGCACATCGTCGCCCTCCTCACCCCGATCCAGGACGGACGCCTCCGCATCGACGCCTGCGACCGCCGTACCTCGTCCGCCCAGACGCCCGTGCACCTGATGCCGCATCACCGTGTTCACGCCGACGTCCTGATCTTCGCCCAACCACACGAGCACCCCAGCCCAACTCCACCGCACGACGGCTACGGCGCGGGAGCTCTCCGGTGACCCACGCCCGCCCTGCCGACCTTGAAAACCGCGTTGAGAAAGGCATCCCCGTGCGCGACAACCCCGATTACCACCGCGTCCCGCCCATGTCGCATCGCCTGCCCAGCACCACCCCGACCGGTCAGGCACCATCCGCGCTGTCGGTCTGGGCGACCGCCCAGTCCTCTCCAGCAGCGCAACGCAAGGGCCACTACAGCCCCGAGTCCACCGCGCATCCCGCCAAAATGCTGCCCGCCGTGGCCGCCCACGCCATCGCCCACTACACCCAGCCCGGCGACCTCGTCCTCGACCCCATGTGCGGCATCGGCACCACCCTCGTCGAAGCCCTCCACCTCGGACGCCGCGCCATCGGCGTCGAATACGAACCCCACTGGGTCAAGGTCACCCAAACCAACCTCGACCTCGCCCACCACACCAGCGCTACCGCCGGCCGCGTGGTGCACGGCGACGCCCGCCAACTTGCCACGCTCCTACCAGCCGATCTTCACGGCCAGGTCGCACTGGTCGTCACCTCACCGCCCTACGGACCGTCGACCCACGGTCAGGTCAGCACCGGCACCGCCGGCGTCCACAAACACCACCACCGCTACGGCAACACCCTCGACCGAGGAAACCTCGCCAACATCGGCCACCACCGACTCCTCGCCGGATTCACCCGGATCCTCACGCACGCCGCCGTCTTCCTCCGGCCAGGCGGACACGTCGCGGTCACGCTGCGCCCCTGGCGCGAACACTCCGAACTCATCGACCTGCCCTCCCACATCCTCACCTGCGGCCGCCAAGCAGGGCTCATCCCCACCGAACGCTGCGTCGCACTCCTCGCCCGCGTCGCCGAAACTGACCTCGTCGCCCGCGGCAGCTTCTTCCAACGCGACTTCATCCGCAAACAACGCGACGCAGGACTCCCCCTCCACCTCATCGCCCACGAAGACGTCCTCATCTTCACCAAACCACAGAACTCCTTGAGTTCGGGAAAACCAAAGCCACTCCAGTCGGAACCCAGATGCTCGTTGGCGTCGCTGTCGGAATCGGACAACTGGGTTCGCGGGGAACCCGTGGACGTAGCGGCGTAACCGCCCTCGGCGAGCAGTTGGCGGGCGTTGACCGCGTAGCGAAATCGCAGTTCTCCCATCGATTCCAAACACGGCGCCTCGGTGGAGAGGATCTCCACCGAGGCAAGGGCTTCCTCGAGTTGCCTGTCGATCCGCAGCCATTCCAGATTCGCGGGCAGTCCCCGCAAGTTCAGAACTGGTTGAGTCGGCGGCGGGAACCTCCTCCACGGCCATCTACCGACGGGAGCGAATCCTCGGGCGCCGCACCCTTTCCCACACAACCGCGCGGCTCGGCCTCCCTGTCCTCGCCCACCTTCGTCGAGCACCTAATAAGCCTACTTAACCCAACTGATCACCGGCCCACTAGAAGGAATACTCATGGACCAACCTCTACCTCGACGCGCATGGACCCCAAAAGAAGTCGCCCAACAACTGGGAATCCCCTACGAGACCGTCCTCGATCTCATCCACGCCAACCGACTCAGAGCAACCAAAGCGGGACGCTACTATCTCGTACCAGATTTCGAATTGCAGATATTTCTGGAAGAAACACAGAGGTAGACGTAGTATCGCGCTCCGAGGAAAAATTTCCATTTTCACCCCCAAAGAACAGGAGTCGCGACAGTGCATGACTGCCGCGCCTTGACCCCGGCTAACCGCAACGCCATCGAGACAGCTACGACGCCCCTTAAGGCAGGGCAATGAGCAGGCTACCCATGCCCGTAGGAACCTACGGCGCGATCAAGACCAGAAAACTGTCAGAACAGAGCTGGGAAGCATTTGCACGCTACCGCTCGCACGATGGCAGCCTTGTACCAGTAAAGCGACGAGACAGAACCAAGAACAAAGCCGAGAACAGACTTAGGGACGCACTCAAAGAAGCCACAGAGAATATGCTCAAAACCGAGATTAAGCCAACGACACGGATCACCGCAATTGCCGAACTTTGGTACACCGAGATCCAGCGCGAGGCAACGCTGGGCGACCGCTCCCCGGAAACCGTGCGACTGTACCGCAGCTATCTCGACAACTGGATCCTCCCTTACGTAGGCCAACTCCGCGCCGTCGAACTGACCGTGAGCGTATGCGACCGCACAGTGAAACGCGCCCAGGACAAGAAAAGCTACGACACTGCCAAAACTGTCCGCGCCGCCCTCTCAGGAATGTGCGGTTACGCGGTACGGCACGGCGCGTTGACGACCAACCCGGTCCGCTCCATCGGCAGGCTCGTGCGCGGCGAACAAAAGGAAGTTCGCGCCCTGACCGCCGATCAACGCTCCGACCTGCTCGCGAAGCTGGAAGCGCTCGGAGCCAAGCGGGCTGTCGACGCGCGTGGGCGCAGTCTCGGCCCACGGGCCCGGATCTGGTCCGACCTTCCTGATCTGGTTCGTGCCATGTTGTCCACAGGTGCCCGAATCGGCGAAGTCCTCGCCTTCACAGGAGCGGAGTTCGACGCAGACGGTCCAACCATCGCCGTCGACTACCACATCATCCGCGTCCAGGGTGCTGGGCTGGTCCGACGAAAGCTCCGCAAGGGAAACCAAGGCGGACTGCTCCTACGTGTACCAACGTGGTCGGTGCCCATGCTCAGCCGCCGCGCTGCGGCCGCAGGAGACGAAGGCCCTCTGTTCCCTTCCGCCCGTGGCGGCTGGCTCGACCCCAGCAACGTCATCAACCGCATCAGCGAAGCCTTCGACGAGTGCGGCTACGGCTGGGTCACCAGCCACGTCTTCCGCAAGACCGTCGCCACCGTCCTCGACGAAGCAGGACTGCCCGTCGGCGACGTCGCCGACCAACTCGGCAACACCCGCAAAATCGCCGAAAAGCACTACATCGCCCGCAAAGTCGCCAACAAACACGCCGCCAACGCCCTCGAAGACATCATCGAAAGCGACTCATAAATCCCCGAGCAGGTCGAGGCTGTTGCCTTTCACCGCCGCAGGGAACACGCCTGCCCGGGCAGCTGACACCGGGCCAGCCCTTGGGTTCCCTTTCTGTTGCCATCCGTGATCGCACCCCGTCGACGAACGCATCAACGATCGAGCTCCAGAGAACGAACTGTCGCCCAGCACAGTTTCGGTTCCTGCGCACGACGGCCTGCTAGGGCACGCCTAGCGCGTGGTTCTGACTTGGGTGGTGGGGCCTGCCTGGCTCCGGCGGGGCCGATGCTTCTCGCTCCGGAGGCGCCACCCCCACAGGGAGGGTGGGCGTTCGAGTCCAATTGGATGTAGGTGCGCAGGTTCGCGGACTCCTGCAGGTTACGACGCGGGAACCTTCACTAGTTTGCCCGCAATTCCCGTTTGGTCGGCCGAGTTCGCCCTTCTCCGGGGAAACGCCGGCTCCGTATTCACCGCGTCGACACGAGTGAGCCGACGCTGTTCGCCCGCCTCAGGATCGAACAGGAACAGCTCGGTGTGATCGGTTTTCACCTCGTGCGTCAACGATTACGGACTTGGCGGGGGCAGCCCTCTGCCCACTTGGGACCAAACGACCGCATCTCGCGAAGAGCAACCCGTGGGGCCGAGCCGAGGGATACCGTTGACCCGGGACTGGGATCATGTCGGTTCGACATGCCGCCAAGTCGAGCGCTGGGGAGGCAAGCGGTGCAGGGCGACTTCGCGATCAACAACATCAGTGGGACCGTGCGGGGAAGCGCGATCCAAGGCCGTAACTTCTTCGGAGATATTTCAATCAACCACGTCTTCGACAGTCCCGAGCGGAACAACAACTCCGATGCAAGCGACCTGTCTGTAGCCGTACCCGAGGGCATGCTGGAGCACCAGATTCGTGGCCGTGGCGAGTTGCTCGTGGAGTTGACCACGGTTGTGGACACGGTCGGTGGGCGCGTGGTGTTGTATGGAGCAGGCGGCAGTGGGAAAAGCACTGTCGCCTGGGCTGTGGCCAGAGCAGCAAGCACGCGAAGAACCGTCTGGTGGGTCGACGCAACCAGCCGGGACAGTCTCGTGGCAGGGCTACTCGAAGTCGCCGTCCAGGCAGGTGCACCGCGGGCGGAGGCACGCGAGGTGTGGCGAAACGGCGAATCCGCCAAGGATTTGCTGTGGCAGACCTTGCACAGTCCTGCCACCCAGCCGTGGTTGTTGGTCGTGGACAACGCTGACGAGCCCGACCTGCTCGCTGGGTGGATCCGCGAACCCACAGGAGGCAACACGGTACTGGTGACTAGCCGGGACCAGCGGACAGGCACCTGGGGGCGAAGTGCGCTCGTACGAACCATGCTTCCAATCTCTGACACCGACGGCGCCGCGATCCTTACCGAGCTGGCGCCGGAAGCCGGGTCCGACGACGAGGCTCAATGCCTAGCGGGACGCTTGGGTGGGCTTCCGCTAGCCCTGATGCTCGTCGGTCGCTACCTCGCCAGGACGAGCACCGACCCGGTGCTTCCCGAGTCGCGAACCCCTCGCTCGTTCGGCGAGTACAAAGCCGCCCTCGACGCCGCGTTCCCAGACGCGATCTCATCCCTACCGCACTCGTATGACGGCCAGCGGCTCTCTCACACCTGGGAGCTGTCCTTAGACCTGTTGGAATCCCAGGGGATTACGGCCGCTCGCCCTCTGCTACGCCTTATCGCGTTCTTCAGGCCGAATCCCCTTCCCATCACGGTGGTCAAGACCAGCATCATGAAACGCGCGGTCGCCCTGTTCCCAGACCTCGACACCGCCAGGTTGGAAGCTGCCGTGCATGGGCTCATCGGGTTCGGACTACTGCGCCGCAACCGAACCAGCGCAGATCACCGTTCGGCCGAGGCATTCGTGCTCCACCCACTTATCGGTGAGATCACCAGAAACCAGCCGGATGCCATCGAACACGCTGCCCTATACCAAACGCTGCGCATCACGTTACTCTGCAATTCCGCGGCAGAACTTGACTCGGATGATCCCGCAACGTGGACTTCGTGGCGACTCTTGCTGCCACACTGCACTTTCACAGACGCGGACACAATGCACGCGCACGGCGACGAAGTGCTGCTGCACTCAAATCTAGCCTATCGGGCCGCAAAGTTTGCCTGGTCGGCAGGTCTATGGGCGGCGGCGGAAGAGCACTACAACAGCTCACTCGGATTCCGGGCAAGGCTGGTGCACTCCACACACCCAGATATCATCGCTACTCGGCACAACCTCGCGTCGCTGAAGCGAGACCAGGGTCGATTCCTAGACGCGGAGGCAGAGTTCCGTGACATCGCGCGCATCGCGAACGAAACCCTAGGCCCGGACCATCCGAACACGCTGGCAACGCGACATGAACTCGCCCGCGTGCTCCGCGACCAAGGGAAACACGAAGCCACGGAACGTGAGTTCTCAAAACTCGTCCCGCATATGACCCGGGTGCTAGGTCCAGAGCACCCGCACACTCTGGCCGCCCGGCACGAACTCGCCAGATCACTCCGCGACCGAGGGCAACTCGATGCCGCCAGAAGCGTTTTCGAGAAGCTCAGCGCGATCACGACACGAGTGCTCGGAGCTGACTCGCCGCTCACGCTGGCTACTCGCCACGAACTGGCAGACGTGTTGCTACGACAGGGCGAGTCGGCTGCGGCTCAGACCGAGTTCGGCATCATCCTCGCCGTTGAAATACGGACACTGGGCCCCGAGCACCCCAGCACGCTCGTCACCCGCAGTGGCCTCGCCAGGGCACTCATGGGCCAAGCGGAATTCGATGCCGCAGAGACTGAGATCCGCGACATCCTCGCCGCGTGGTCACGAGCAGGCGCTGGAGACCACCCCCACGCTCTCAGCACTCGCGGAGACCTGGGCAACCTGTTGATGATCAGGGGTGATAATGTCGACGCCGAGACCGAGTACCGACACGTACTTTCGGCGATGGTACGGGCCGTCGGCTCCGATCATCCAGAAACGTTTACCGCACGCACAAACGTCGCCCTTATCTTGGAAAGACGTGGCAAGAACGCCGACGCGGAAACCGAGCTGCGCCACCTTCTCACGACCATGGTGCGACACCTTGGCACGGAGCATTCGGACACGATCAGCACCCACCATCAACTCGCCGACCTCTTGACTCGATCGGGTCGATACGCACCCGCAGAGGTCGAGCTTCGCCAGATCGTCGCCGTGGAAACGCGAGTACTGGGCGCCGACCACGCAGACACCCTCACCACCCAAAGCGAGGCCGCAGCGATCCGCCTCATCCAGGGCAACGCCGCCGCAGCACTAGCCGAGTTCAGCGGGCTTGTTACGCGCATGGACCAGGTTCTCGGAGCGGACGACGAGCGCACGCTCGCCGCTCGCATCAATCTCGCGTACGCATGCCAGCTAGTGGGGGAAGTTGCAGCAGCCATGTCCGAACTCCGCCATGTCCTGCTCGTGTGCCAACGGACTGCGGGCGTTGATCAGTCGCTGGTCAATACGGCGCAGTCCATGATGCGACAGCTCGCCCAAGGAAACTGAAGACCGCACTCATTCTCAAGGTGTCATGATCCAAACGACAAGGTGGGAGAAGCAGCCGGCCTGATAGCTCTGGCTTTCCTTGACTAGAGTTCCCCCACTGCCAAGGCACTTTGCCAGTCGGTCTCCACTCGGGTGCCGTCCGGGAACACCTGAAGTTCTCGACTGTGCACGTCGTCCAGGGTGGCGTGCACGCTGTCGTGGAGTCCGGTGAGTTCCCCGGCGAGAGCACCCCGCAGCCGTGCTACCAGTGCCCGAGGCAACGCGAGACGCAGGCCGAAGTTGGCGATGTCGGTGGCCACAAACGTCTCGTTGAAGTCGTTCACCCGCAGGTCAGCGTTCACCGCGCCCCCGAAATCCAGCACGCGTAGGAACGGCAGGTAGTAGGCGAGAGCAAACCGATCCCGCGTGACCGCGTCGAGCGAAATGGGTTCGATTTCTTCCTCCTCCGGGTCAACAGCGTCGATCCGCATGCCTGCGCCGCGGACTGGGAAGGAAGCGACACAGCCCAACGCGACCCACGGCTTCTCGCCGTCGATCGAGACCACGGAGCGCTTCTGCGCCTCCAGTTGACGCCGGAGTTTGAGATCCATGGCGCCGGCACGGCCTTTCGCCTCAGCCACCACCCACCCGGCCGGCGCCAAACCGAACAAGTCCGAACGCTTGCGAGTGTTCCCGAAACCGACACGATATTCGCTCGCGTACCGATCGATGTGCATCAGGTGCGTCACCGATAGCAGCTTTTGACAGAAGATCCCGGTGATCGCTTGTCCCAGCGTGTAGGAAAGGGCCGCCGACTCCGAACGATCCAGGCTGAGCGCGAGATCGGACCGAACGAGTTCCGCACGGTAGGTGCGTCGGAGGTAAGCCGGGATCAGCGAGGCCCGATGCAGCCATTCCCACACCGATGCGGCACCGTACGACAGTCGATCCCCCGGAGCTCGGCCAGTGACGATCAGCGCGTGCGCGAGGTCGTCAACCGAGAACGTCAACACGCCGCTGCGCGGCACCGTGCCCGGTGGGAACGCAAGGGCGGAGTACGGGACTTCGAAGTCCGGCGGCGGAACCCGCAACACAGATAACCCTCCACCACTATGGCCTTTGAGCCCGCGCCCTCACGAACCCGAGCTTCAGCTGCAACCTCGCGATGATCTCCCTTGAGATCGTATTCAGTCTGCCTGGCGCAAGTTGCGTGTTTACTGAGGATTAAAGCTCCGGCCAGCCCCGCAGGACCCGACCGGCCAGCAGCACTTCGATCGTTGGCACGAAGCTGTACGCGGCCGAGGCGACCACAAAACTTCGCCGATCCCGAGCAGCACCGTCCGCTTGCGACCCGCGATGTCGCCGGATCAGCCGACCGTCGCGAACGTCAGCGTGTAGACACGGCGGAGATCCACTGCAGCTGGGCCGGACTTGCGTTCAGACAGTCCTCGATGACGAGAAGAGCGACGACGATGGTGCTGTCCATCAGATCCATCGCCATGGCGATCAACACGAAGATCGATTCGGCTCAACGGTACTTGCCGGGTTCGGACACGTCTTGGCGCGTGCCTGATGTACCGGGCGCATCCGTTGTCGACTGCATCTCTGGCCCTCAGCCCCGTCAGACGATGGCCAGGAGCAGTCCTGGCTTCACAAAATGGCCCGGCGGGGTGTAGTTGCGGAACTGCAAGGGCACCGCCGTACCGAGTGCCTCGATCGCCGGTTGCGGATCATCGCATCGGAGCAGGTCACGCACGCGTTCGTCTCCAGTGGATACCGTGCGTAGGTGACCAGCCAGTGGGCAGCAGCTCGGGCGACGCTGGGGGTGGTGGTCATTTCAGGAGTGTGAGTACGGGACGTCCTTGGTCGATGCCGAGCATGTTGCGTACGCGTGGCACGGTCCAGGCCAATTCGCGGGCCAGCGCGGTGATGTTCAGGCCCGAAAGCGAGAAGGCTTGGGACAGAAGGGCGGGTTGCTCACCGGGATAGCCCGAGAGCGGATCCTGGGCGAAGCCGGGTTCGGAACGCAGTACGGCGAGCCGTTGGTAGGCGCGGCTGGCCGCAGAGTCGGAGACCAGGCCGAGTTCGCGGCAGCGGTACAGCAGCGAGTCCACCGATACGCCCCAGATCTGGCGCAGCTCGGACAGGGCACGTAGGTCTACCCGACGTGGGAGTGCAGGCAGGATGCTGTCGCGAGGAGTGAGAAACTCAGCGGCGAAGGCGTCGGCTTCGCGTTCCTGAGTTAGATCCCCCGGGGCGCTGTCCCCGTGCAGGACCAGATGGCCGAGTTCGTGGGCGGCGCTGAAGCGGTGGCGGTAGACATCGTCGGCGCGATTGGGAGTCAGCACCACTATCGGTCGTGGCAGGCGGCTGGTGGAAAAGGCGTCGACCGTTTCCAGATCGGGATCGGGTTGCGGGGTGAGCACGACGATCCCGCGGGCTTCTATACGCCGCACGAGATGGCTCACTGGGCCAGTACCCAGATCCCAGTACTCGCGCAACGCACGTGCTGCCGCAGCCGGCTCGGCAGGCAATACCTCGCCCGGGCTGACCTCACCGCCAGAAAAGCCGGGCAGGTCGACCAGAGGTAGTTGGACGCGTTTTTCCAGAGCGTAGGTCAGCTCCCACGCTTGCTCGGTGTAGGCGACCGCCTTCGCGCGCTGGTAAGAGCGGGTCGTGCGCAGGCTACGGAAGTGCGCGGCGGAGGAGTCCAGGCGTCCGTTCGGGCGCCCTGCCACGAAGAACGACATTGGTACATCCAGGGCCTCGGCGAGCCGGGGCACCATGTCCGGCCGTGGACGATTCGTGCCCATCTCGTACTGGCTCATCGCTGCCGGCGTGACCCCGATCAACTCGGCGAGGCGTTTTTTGGTCATCCCGGCAAGGTTGCGGGCCTGGGTCAGGCGGGCCGGGTCGAAAGCCTCCTGCACCGCCGCGGGTGAGATCGCGGCGGTGCCAGAAGGGGTGAACAGACGGGGGCGGAGCGTGTCAGTCATCACTCATCTTCGATGTTTGCGTGGTCTGCCGGCGGTTCTGCCTCAGCCTGAGGGTTGTAGTTGACCCCCTGGCGAGGGTTGACCGCAAGCGGCGGCTCGGCACCATCGCTGAAACCCACCACCTTGGGCTGTTCCACCACGTTAAGCCTGCGCCCATCGGTGGCGTCCGAGACCGAATGCTGCGCGAGCTCTTGAGAAAGCACACGCGGGGTCCACTCGATCAGGCCGTCGTCGTCCATCGACTCCACCTCGCCCCACCACAGGCCCAACGGCTGCTGGGTCTCGGCGTTGACCACGACGGCGATGCAAATGACTGGGCCCTCCTCGACCAGGTCGGCCTCCTCGTCTGCGGCAGCGACGCCACCAAGGGCAAGTGCGTCGCTGAGCCCGTCGAACAAGGTCGCCGGCGGACGCACTCCGCGCATCTGTGCTACCTGGAGTGGGATGCGTCGGGAATGTGCACCTGCGAGAGGGGCTTGCTGAGCGAGCTGGCGTGCCGGATCGGCAGCAGCAGGCACCCATTCAGCCGCACCAACCGGAAGGACGCACCGGGCGGACGAAATGTCTCGTAGCCGTCCAACCCTTTCATCTCGTCCTCGAGGAAGGTGTACCGGGATTCCCACATGCTGCCGTACGGCCGCCGATTGGTCGCCCCCTCGCCACTCGCGAATGCCTGCACCTCGAAGGACGCCTTCTGGGCCTTCACCATGGCGGCCACGACCCGCCGAGACACCTCCTCGGCCTGATCCCCGAAATGCCTAGCAGCCCAATACGGCACACCCTCGCCCTTGCCCATGCACCCTCCCACGCGCGCAACGCTTACTTGAACAAGATCAAGGTAGCACGATCACTTAATTTTTTATCACCAGATGCCCGACCAGGCGTGTGGCATGTCTCCAGAAGACGTCTCGGCCACCATTGAAGGGCATCCCACTCCCGGACGGAGAGCCGCATCATGGCCAATTGGCCACCCCCAGACGGGTCGGCTCCGCCAAGCAGAAGATCGCTGGCAATCAGTTCGCTCCCGCTCATCTACAAGGCCCTGGAGACGCGACAATCAGCCCCAACCATCCGCAAGGAAAGTGACCGAGATCGAATACCAACCGCAGGACATCCCAACGAACGCTGACAGACGCCCGCGCTTGACCGCACCACAGCGGCAGCCGAATACAAACGATGACCTGCGTAGATATGCACATCGCCCAACAAACCGCCGCTGCCCCGCTTGCAGCCACAGCGGCGCGGCTCCGTGATTCTGCACCTTTTCTGCACCCTCGGGCCCGAAATCGGCCCCAAAAAGAAGAAGCCCAGGTCGTTGACCTGGGCTTTTGCTCCTCCGACTGGACTCGAACCAGTAACCCTTCGGTTAACAGCCGAATGCTCTGCCAATTGAGCTACGGAGGAATATCTCGTTGTCATCAGCCCTCGTCGCGCTGACAGGAACTACTTTAGCCCATGCTCCCAAGCCACTTCACCGCACCCCCCTGTTATTGATCCATCCGGTGTAACAGCTGGTCAGCGACGGTGTGCCACGACGAAGATGCGGCGGAACGGGAACCAGGTCGTGCCGTCGGCACGCCTCGGGTACGCGGCCGCCAGGCTCGGCGCCAGCTCCGCGCGGAATTCCGTCCACTCCGCGTCGTCCAGCGCCGTCCGGACCGGCCGCAGCGCCGTGCCCGTGACCCACTCCAGCACCGGGTCCGCTCCGGTCAGCGCGTGGACGTAGGTCGTCTCCCAGGCGTCGACCTCCGCGCCGAGGTCGGAGAGCACGTCTGCATAGCCGGTCGGCGGCAGCACCGCGTCCGGTCGCAGCACGCCGCCCACCCGGTCGCGCCAGCGTGGCTCCGCGACCAGTTCGCGGATCGCCACGTACGACGGCGATTCGAAGTTGCCCGGCACCTGGAAGGCGAACCACGCTCCGGCCGGCATCTGGGGCAGCCAGCGCTGCAGCAGCTCCACGTGCTCCGGCACCCATTGCAGGACGGCGTTGCAGAGCACGACATCCGTGTCCGGCAACGGTTTCCAGTCCCGCACGTCTTCCTGTCGCGCAGCCACACCGCGAGTCTGGGCCGCCGCGACCATCTCCGGCGACGCATCAGTCGCCTCGACCGCCACTTCGGGCCACCGGTCGGTCAGCAGCGAGGTCAGGTTTCCCGCTCCGCAGCCGAGATCCACCACCCGGCGAGCTCGGGTCGCGCCGACCCTGGCCATCAGGTCGTGGGCCGGGCGGTCGCGGTGGTCACTGAACGACAGGTACTTCTGCGGATCCCACACTTCCACACCTCCGTTAACAGTACGTCCGTACTGTATATCCGGAGTGTGGCCGGTGTCGAGCGAAAATCAGTCTCGCTCAGGGCCTTTCGCCTGCTGCAGCCGCTCCGCGACGGTCGCGGCGAACTCGGCCACCGCCGCCTCGTCCGCGCCCCGATCGGCCCGGACCTGCAACACGATCCCGTCCCGGCCGGGTACCTTGCGCTGCACGAACCACGCTCCCCCACCGGGCAGGTCCCGGTGGTGGCGGGAGCGGATGGACTGGTTGACGCGCTCGTGCACGACGTCGGGCAACCGGCTCGGTCCGGTCAGGTCGAGTCGGCGATCCGGCAGGTCTCGCAGCAGCACCGCATCGCCCGCGGCACCGGTTTCCTCCGCCTCGATCACGGTGAGGGCGCCGCTGTTCCAGGTCGCTTTGCTGAGCAAGTGCCAGCCGAGGCGACGGCCCTCCGGCAGCCACAGCCCCAGGTGCGTGGCGACCAGCGCGCCCTCGGCCGTCTTCGCCACCGCGAGGACCTGCTCCTCGGTGTCGAACGTGCCGGGGAAGTCCGCAGGCACGTCGGCCATGCCGCCCAGCCGCGCGACCAGCCGCCGCAGCCAGGCGATCACAGCGTCCCCATGGCCTGGTCCAGCAACGCCTTGCGGTAGCCCTCGAGCGCGACCATGTCGCCGAACAGTGCGTTGTACTCCTCGGCGTCCTCCAGCGGCGACATCCGCTGCACCTTCGACTTGATGTCCGCGATCTGCCTGCTGACCAGCCGCTCCTGCAACCGGGCGATCAAGGCCGCGACGTAGCGCGGATCCTCCTCCGACTGGTTCTCCAGCTTCTCCACCGAGAGCTGGGTGAGCAGGCTGCGCGTGACCTCGTTCTCGCACTGCTGCGACACCGCGTCCACGAACGCCGCACCGGACAGCCCGGACACCGTGCCGCCCGCGGCCAGCAACGACCGGTGCAGCTCGGCGTACGCGGGCTCGGTGAACGCTTCCTCGGGCAGCGCGTCGTACAGCGGGCCCGCCAGCGCGGGCACCTGCAGCGCCGCCTTCAGCGCCTCCCGCTGCAGGAACCGCGGGTCGTGCCGGGGCGCGCGCTTCGGGAGGTCGACCTCCATGCCCAACGACTGCTGCGCCTCGTCCTGCCGCGGGCGACGCCGCGTCGGGCGAGCCGGAGCGCCGGAGCTCTGCCGCACCCGGCGCACCACCTGGTTCTCGTCGTTCCAGCCCGCCCACCAGGCCAGCTTCGCGGCATAACCGTCGCGGCGGGCCGGGTCCTTGATCTGCGCGACCAGCGGGACCGTGCGCTTCAACGCCGCGACCCGGCCGTCGACCGAGTCCAGGTCGTATTCGGTGAGCAGGCTGCGGATCGCGAACTCGAACAGCGGCCGGCGGCGGGCGACCAGGTCGCGCACCGCCGCGTCGCCCTTGGCCTCCCGCAGCTCGCACGGGTCCATGCCGTCCGGGGTGATCGCCACGTAGGTCTGGCTGGCGAACTGCTGCTCGCCGTCGAAGGCCTTCAACGCGGCCTTCTGCCCGGCCGCGTCGCCGTCGAAGGTGAAGATGACCTCGCCGCGGAACGCGTCGTCGTCCATCATCAGCCGGCGCAGCACCGAGATGTGGTCGTCGCCGAACGCCGTGCCGCAGGAGGCCACCGCCGTCGGCACGCCGGCCAGGTGCATCGCCATCACGTCGGTGTAGCCCTCGACCACCACCGCCTGGCGGCGCTTGGCGATCTCCCGCTTGGCCAAGTCGATGCCGAAGAGCACCTGCGACTTGTTGAAGATCGGGGTGGCCGAGGTGTTGACGTACTTGGCCTCGATCGGATCGTCGTCGAAGATCCGCCGCGCGCCGAAGCCGACCACGTCGCCGCTGAGGTCCTTCAGCGGCCACAGCAGGCGCCGGTGGAACCGGTCGATCGGGCCGCGGCGGCCTTCTTTGGACAGGCCGCACTTGATCAGCTCGTCGAGCTCGAAGCCCTTGATCAGCAGGATCTTGGTGAGCTTGTCCCAACCGGCCGGCGCGAAGCCGCAACCGAAGCGCTCGGCCGCCGCCTCGTCGAAACCGCGCTGCGCCAGGTACTCCCGCGCCTTCAGCGCCTCCGGGGAGCGGAGCTGCTCCGCGTAGAACTCGGCGGCGATGCGGTGCGCCTCGACCATCCGGGCGCGCGTGCCGCGATCCCGCTTCGGGCCCGGCGTGCCGCCCTCGTACTGCAGCTGGAGACCCACCTGGTCGGCCAGCCGCTCGACGGACTCGACGAAGCCGAGGTGCTCGATCTTCATCACGAAGGCGATGACGTCGCCGCCCTCGCCGCAGCCGAAGCAGTGGAACGTGCCGTGGCTGGGCCGGACGTTGAACGACGGCGTCTTCTCGTCGTGGAACGGGCACAGGCCCTTCTGCGCGCCGCCACCGGCATTGCGCAGGGCGACGTATTCCCCGACCACATCGTCGATCCGGATGCGATCGCGCACTTCGGCGATGTCGCTTTCCCGGATCCTGCCTGCCACGTCCCCAGTCTAGGGGCATCGTGATCGTCACATTCGAGGTGGCTTGCCGGTGCGGCAGAATCTCGCCTGTGTCCGCAACGAACACCGCCCTGGCCACGGAATTCGACCAGCACCGGAGCCGGCTGATCGGTATCGGCTACCGGCTCACGGGCCGGATCGCCGACGCCGAGGACGCGGTCCAGGACGCCTGGCTGCGGCTGGCGTCGACCGACCGCGAGTCGATCCGCGACCTGACCGGCTGGCTGACCACCGTGGTCAGCAGGCTGTGCCTGGACCGGATGCGCTCGGCCGCCGTCCGGCGCGAGCAGTACGTCGGGCCGTGGCTGCCGGAACCGCTGGTGACCTCGCTCGACGCGGACCCGGGCGACATCGTGGCGACCCAGGACGACCTGCGGATGGCGGCGATGCGGGTGCTGCACGAGCTGCCGCCGGACCAGCGGCTGGCGTTCGTGCTGCACGACGGCTTCGACATGCCGTTCGCCGAGATCGCCGAGGTGCTCGGGTGCAGCGTGGCGGCGGCGCGGCAGCACGCGTCGCGGGCGCGGCGGGCGATGGCCGACGCCGACCCGCCGGAGCGGGTGCCGCTGCCCGAGCAGCAGCAGGTGTTGGAGGACTTCCTCACCGCGGTGGCGTCGAAGAACATCGACGCGATCACCCGGGTGCTGCACCCGGCGGCGACGGTCTACGGCGACAGCGGCGGCAAGGCCCGCACCGCGCGGCGCCCGGTGGTGGGCTTCGACAAGGTCGCCCGGTTCATCGTGGGGCTGATGGAGAAGTACGGCGACGGCCTGGTCGAGAACATCCGGCCGGTGCTGGTGAACGGCGACCTCGGCGTCGTGTTCACGGGCAACGCCGACGGAACGGCCGCCCCGCGGGTGTTCACCCTGTCAGTGCGGGAAGGCCGCACCGCGGAGATCTTCGACGTTGTCAACCCGGACAAGCTCACCCGCGTCCCCTGGTGATCAGCGGGTCGTGAGTGTTCACGACCTGGGTGACCAGCGGACGAGCTCGGAGCGGTCGGCGCTCAGCTCGGGTCGGTGACGCGGGCCAGGAAGTAGAGGGCGCCCGTGGTCTGGTGGCGCACCAGGAACAGGAACGGCCGGTCCACCTCGACCCGGATCGGGTCCGGTTCCCGGACGATCGCGGTCAGCCGCATCATCACCGCCGTCGCGGCGGCGCCTTCGAGGCCGCTCTCGTCGACTTCGAGCACCGCCTGGTGCACGACCGTCGAAACCCGCAGCGGCTGATCGGTCAGCGGCGAGAAGTCCGCCGCGGGGGTGAACAGCGCCTGCACGCCGAGCGCGCCGAGCGACCTGGTCAGCTCGGCGTCGCCGGTGACGTCGAACTTCGGCAGGAACAGCTCCAGCCGCTGCTGCTCGACGGCAGCCAGGAGCCTGCGCAGCTGCGCGGCGTCGAGCCCCGGCTCCGCCGTCGCCAGGTCGGCGTCCGGCAGCAGCACCACGGCCTCGACTCCGCCGGCCGCCGGCAGGCTGACGACCTGCCAGCCTTCGGTCGCGGCGTAGCCGAGGCGGCGGGTGGCGTGCATGGTCGGCACGTCGCGGTCGCCCGCCGGGGCGTGGAACGGCCGCTGACCGGTGGCCTTCTCGTCGAACGCCTCCCGCCACGAAACCTTCAGGTAGAGGGCGTTGACCAGCGCCGCGACCGTGTCCGGCACGACCGAACCTGGGGGCAGCAGCTCGGGGATCAGCTCGCGCGTCGTCTCGGCGACGTCGGCGTTGATCAGCCGCCGGGCTTCCTCCGGGGCCGTCCGGAACGGCGCGTTGCGCACCGCGCTGCCGGGCCAGTCTTCCAGCGCGGTCAGGTAGGACTGGTGGACCGGGAGATCCGCGTGCGTCCACAGGGTGTTGGCCACCGCCAGCACGGGCGGCTCGGCTGCCGGACCGCCGCCGGAGAGCTCGGCGGCGCCGCCGAGCAGTTTCAGCAGGCCCGCCGGGTCGTCGCGCAGCGCAGTGACCAGTTCGTCCCTGGTCCGGCCGCCGGTCGCGGTCGCGGCCAGGCCGAGCGCGCTGGCCACCGAGTACGGCGACCAGCAGAACGGGGTGTCCACCGGCGGAGCGAGCCGCCGGTGCAGGGACAGGCTGAAGTCGAGGTGTTCGCTCACGGCCGCTGGGCTCCGTTTCCGCGTCGGCTGACTCGGGGCTGATCCCGAGTCTGCCAGCCGAACGGCGGGCGGGGGGCGCGAGCGACTGGCGGGTTCTCGCCCGCCGGCTCCGCGGCCCGGGTTAGCGGACGGATTCCTCGATGTCGGACAGGCCCATCAGGCGGAGTTCCTGGGCGATGTAGTGGGCCGCGCGCTGGGCCGCCGGATCCTGCCACTGCAGGTCCCGGACCCAGTCGGCCAGGTTGTCGGTGTTCACGTACGGCTCGCCGCCGACGACGAGCTTCTGGATGTAGTGCCGGTTGCGCATCGGGGTCTCCTTGCGGCCCGGGTTTCGGGGCCGGGCCGCGGGCTGCTTCGCGCGGGACGCTCGGACAGCCGGACGGGGATCGGGGGACGGTGCCGTCGGCGTTCGGGATTCACCGAGCAACACTCTGAGTAAGAATTCTGGGGGCGAATCCCAGATCAACTCTCCCCTTTCGGATTAACGTCACATCGATTCGGACACGTTCCGTACACACTTTCGATGCCAGGCGATCGCCTGCGCGTCCGTCAGCGACGCGACCTGATCCAGCACCACCCGCAACCGGGCCCGGTCGTCGCCCGCCCGGCGCCAGGCCGCGGCCATCGCCGGATCCAGCGATTCCGGGGCCCGCTCGGCCAGCGCCCCCACGAGTTCGGTCAGCAGCGCCCGCTGCCGCTCCTGCATGCCCAACCGCTGCGGGTCGCTCATCACGTACCGCAGGGCGACGGCCTTGAGCACCGCGACCTCCGCAACCACCGGCTCCGGCACGACCAGCTCCGCGCGGTACCTGGTCAACGCCCCGGGCCCGAAGCGCTCCACCGTCCCGGTCACCGCCGCGGCCACGAACCGCCCGACCAGCTCGCTGGTGAGCCGCTTCAACGCGACCTGCGCGCGGAACGTGCCGTCGTAGTCCAGCACCGCGGCCACCACCGGCCACCGCACCAGCTCCGCCGCCGCGTGTTCGAGCAGCCCGGCCGTGTCCCCCGAGCCGTCGCCCCAGAAGTGCTTCGCGGCCATCCGGACGATCTCCGCCCGCTCCTCGCCGCTGGTCAGCGAGCGCAGCGAGATCCGCCCCGACAGCACCCCGTCCTCGACGTCGTGCACCGAGTAGGCCACGTCGTCGGACCAATCCATCACCTGGGCCTCCAGGCACCGGCGGTCCGCCGGTGCGCCGTCGCGCAGCCACTCGAACACCGCCAGATCGTCCGGGTAGGCACCGAACTTGGCTTCGCCCGGGCGCTTCGGCCACGGGTACTTCGTCGCCGCGTCCAGGCACGCCCGGGTCAGGTTCAGGCCGCGGCCGACCTCATCCGAGTCGGCCAGCTTCGGCTCCAGCCTGGTGAGGATGCGCAGGGTTTGCGCATTGCCCTCGAAGCCACCGCAGCCGTCGGCCAGGTCGTTCAGCGCCCGCTCGCCGTTGTGCCCGAACGGCGGATGCCCGATGTCGTGCGCGAGCCCGGCGGTGTCCACCAGGTCGGGATCGGCGCCCAGCGCGGCGGCGATGCCCCGCCCGATCTGCGCCACCTCCAGCGAGTGGGTCAGCCGGGTGCGCGGCACATCGCCCTCTTCCGGGCCCACGACCTGCGTCTTGCCCGCCAGCCTGCGCAGCGCCGCCGAGTGCAGGACCCGCGCCCGGTCCCGCGCGAACGGGCTCCGATCGTCCGACCGGGCCTCGGCGGGCACGGCGGACTTCGGCGGCTCGGGCAGCAGCCGCCGCAGGTCGTGCGCGTCGTAGCCGGGCAGGGCGCGGTCTTCGGGGCTCATCCCGCTCAGATTACGGCGCGAACCCGACAGACCCCCGCATTCCGGCGGCGGTTCCGCGGCGTCGACCCGCCCGGGGCATCAGCCCAGCCCGTCGCCCGCTATCTCCGCCGGTGCGTGCGTGAGCCGGTAGTACAGCAGCGCGCCGGTTTCCCGGACGATGTACTTGAACTGGACCTCGCGGGTCTGCACCACGGGCCCGGAGCGGGCCGGGGACGCCCACGCCTCGAGCCCGAAGTCGCTGGCCATCGTCCGCGCCCGCAGCGAGTGCCAGGGGTCGCTCACGATGAGTGCGCTCGCCCAACCCCGCTGCTCGGAGATGTCGGCGACCGCCTGCAGGCTGCCTAGCGTGTCGCTGCCGACGTCGACGTCGACGATCTTCTCGGCGGGCACCCCGTTGTCGGTCAGCCAATTCTTGCTGGCCTGCGCCTCGGTGAAGGCGTCGCCGGGCAGCCGGCCGCCGACCGTGACGATGTACTTGGTCAGGCCGTCCTGGTAGAGCTCCAGGGCCTGTTCGAGTCGCGCGGCGAGCACGTCCGAGGGCTTGCCGTGGTATTGGGCGGCGCCGAGCACGATCACGATGTCCACCGGCCGCCGATCATCGGCGCGAGCCACCTGCCACACTCGGAACGCGGTGCCGCCGATCACCAGCAGCACCATCAGCAAGGCGCCGATCAGGACGCGTCCGAGCATCCGGCCTGCGGGTCGGCGCCGGTGGGCGGCTCGATGGGGGCTCACGTTGGCATCCTCGCAGATCTTCGGGGCCACCGGTGCAGGCCGGGCAGCAGCCGCGGGCGCGGGAACTCCAACCTACTCAACCGCTTTCAGAAAAACGGGCCGGCGGCGTCCGAGAACACCGCCGGCCCGAGCCCAGCTCAGCAGCCGAGGAGGCGAACCGCCAGGTACTCCTCCAGCTTGTCGATCGCCACCCTCTCCTGCGACATCGTGTCGCGCTCGCGGACGGTGACGGCGTGGTCGGACAGCGAGTCGAAGTCGACGGTCACGCAGAACGGCGTGCCGACCTCGTCCTGCCGGCGGTAGCGGCGGCCGATCGCGCCGGCGTCGTCGAAGTCGACGTTCCAGTTGCGGCGCAGCTGCGCGGCGATGTCGCGGGCCTTCGGCGACAGCTCGGCGTTGCGCGACAGCGGCAGCACCGCCACCTTCACCGGCGCCAGCCTGCGGTCCAGCTTCAGCACCACGCGCTTGTCCACGCCGCCCTTGGCGTTCGGCGCCTCGTCCTCGTGGTAGGCGTCGATCAGGAACGCCATCATCGGCCGGCCCACGCCCGCGGCCGGCTCGATCACGTACGGCCGGTACCGGGAGTTGCTGGCCTGGTCGAAGTAGGACAGGTCGACGCCGGAGTGGTTCGAGTGCGTGGTGAGGTCGAAGTCGGTGCGGTTGGCGATGCCCTCCAGCTCGCCCCACTCCTGGCCGCCGAACCGGAACCGGTACTCGATGTCGACGGTGCGCTTCGCGTAGTGCGAGAGCTTCTCCTTCGGGTGCTCGAACTCCCGCAGGTTGTCCCGGCTGATGCCCAGGTCGGCGTACCAGTTCATGCGCTGGTCGATCCAGTACTGGTGCCACTGCTCGTCTTCGCCGGGCTCGACGAAGAACTCCATCTCCATCTGCTCGAACTCGCGGGTCCGGAAGATGAAGTTGCCGGGCGTGATCTCGTTGCGGAACGACTTGCCGATCTGGCCGATGCCGAACGGCGGCTTCTTCCGCGCGGTGGTCATCACGTTGGCGAAGTTGACGAAGATGCCCTGCGCGGTCTCCGGCCGCAGGTAGTGCATCCCCTCCTCGCTCTCCACCGGGCCGAGGAACGTCTTGAGCATCATGTTGAACTCGCGCGGCTCGGTGTACTGGCCGCGGGTGCCGCAGTTGGGGCACGGGACATCGGAGAGGTCGTCCTCGGCGGTCTCCTTGCCGGTGCGCTCGGCGTACTCCTCGGCGAGCTGGTCGGCGCGGAAGCGGTGGTGGCAGGAGGTGCACTCCACCAGCGGGTCGTGGAAGGCCGTGACGTGGCCGGAAGCCTCCCAGACGGGGCGGGGCAGGATCACCGACGAGTCCAGGCCCACGACGTCGTCGCGGCCCTGCACCATCGACTTCCACCACTCGCGCTTGATGTTGTCCTTGAGCTCGACGCCGAGCGGTCCGTAGTCCCAGGCCGACCGCGTACCGCCGTAGATCTCGCCGGACGGGTAGACGAAACCACGGCGCTTGCAGAGATTGACGATCGTGTCGATCTGGTCGGCGGGCACGTTCACTCCGGAATCATCGCTGGACTGCATCGAACCAGCTGGTCGGGCTGGAGTTTCCCAGCGTACCGATCCCGGACCGGGTGACGTTCGCCCGGGCTGGCCACCCGGGCGACGCGGCACCGCCGACGGGGCGTGCGGTATTGATGTGACAGGTCAGGCGGGGCGTACCCGTAGGATGGGGTGCGTGGAGCGTCCCCGCGTGCAGGGCACCGTTCGGGTGTCCGCCCAACCGACGCCACCGCAGGCAGGCGACGCCGCGTCGAGGCTCGCCGGAAAGGAAGCGATGCCCGCCGTCAGCCCGGATTCCGAGCCGGCCCGGTCGACTGCGGGCCCCGGCCTGGACAGCCTCGACGACCACGTGCACTCGCCGGAGCGGGATGCGCACCCGGCCCCGATGCGGGACCAGCGGATCCTGGTCGAGGCCGGCGAGCTACTGCGGGCGCTGGCCGCCCCGGTGCGCATCGCGATCGTCCTGCAGCTGCGGGAGTCGGAGCGCTGCGTGCACGAGCTGGTCGACGCGCTCGGCGTCGCCCAGCCGCTGATCAGCCAGCACCTCCGGGTGCTGAAGTCCGCCGGGGTCGTGCACGGCGAGCGGCACGGCCGCGAGGTCGTCTACCGCCTCGTGGACGAGCACCTGGCGCATATCGTGGTGGACGCCGCCGCGCACGCGGAGGAGATCTCCGGCGTGCGGTCGCGCGGTTCGGCGCCACGTTCCATCGCACCCAACGCTCGACAGGAGACGGAGACAGCGTGACCACCGGCGAGGGTCCCACGGTCGTACCGGGACTGCGGGCCACCAAGCAGCGAGCGGCGGTTTCGAACCTGCTGGACCAGGTCGACGACTTCCGCTCCGCCCAGGAACTGCACGAGGAGCTGCGGCGGCAGGGCGAGGGCATCGGCCTGACCACGGTCTATCGCACGCTGCAAACCCTGGCCGACGCGGGCGAGGTCGACGTGCTGCGCAACCCGTCCGGCGAGGCCGTCTACCGGCGGTGCTCCAGCCACCACCACCATCACCTGGTGTGCCGGCACTGCGGGCGGACCGTGGAGGTGGCCGACCCGCCGGTGGAGAACTGGGCCGAGCGGATCGGCCAGGAGCACGGCTTCTCCGACGTCAGCCACACGGTCGAGATCATCGGCACCTGCCCGGACTGCACCTCCCGCGGCGTCTGACGTTCTTGGAATCCCAGACTCGTCCCGCGTAGCGGTGCGGGTGGCGGCCCCCTGCGGGGTTTACCGCCGCCTTCTCGCTGACACGTATGACCAGATCCGGTTCAGTACTCGTAGGTGTCCTGCGGGGCCGGGATCGGGCGGATCAGGGTCGTATCCAGCGTCGGGACGTAGTCGTTCGCGTCGGTGGCCGAGCCCGGTCGAAGCTTGCCGGTCACCTCGATCCAGGTGTCCGCCGGGAGCTCCGCCGCCTGCGGCGGAGCCGCGAGCTCGACCTTCACCGGCGCCGCGTCCGCCGCGCAGCAGCTGATGCGCATCCTGGCGAGCTGCGTCGTTCCCGGCGTCAGGTGCACGACGAAGCCCTGCAGGCGCACCGTCCGGCCGTTGAGAGCGCCACTTCCGTCCCAGATGGCGCGGGTGACGAACTCCGACACGCCCAGCAGCGGCGCCTGTTCGGGCGGCAGGTCCGAGAAGAGGGATTCCTTCGGGGCCGCCGGCGCCGCCATCCGGTCGCGGGTCACCGAGTCCGAGCCGAGGGCCGGCGGCGCGATCAGGAAGATCGCGAACACCGGCAGCAGCAGCATCCACGGGCTGCGCGAGTTGTGCTCGTGCTGCCCGGCTCCGCCGGCGCGGATGTCGCGGACGATCGCGAAGATCGACAGGCCGATCATGACCGCCCCGGCGACCACCAGCCACGGGAACAGCGCGGGCTTGACGTAGCGGAGGTAGCTGCCGCCCAGCGCGATCTTGAGCAGCGCGCCGCCCAGCAGCAGCAACAGCAGGTTCTGGGTTTCCCGGCGCATCACGAACCTCCCAGCAGCAGGGCACCGACACCGACCGCGCAGCCGATCGCCACCACGAACGTGGCGGGCGCGAAGCGGGCGGCGAAGCGGCGCCCGAAGGCGCCGGACTGCAGCGCGATCAGCTTGAGGTCGACGGCCGGGCCGACGACCAGGAACACCAGCTTCGGGATCAGCGGCAGGCCCGGCATCGAGGCGACCACGAAGGCGTCGGCCTCGCTGCACAGCGCGAGGACCACCGCGAGCACGGCCATGACCAGCACGCCCAGCATCAGCTGACCGCCGAGCGACTCCAGCCAGGCCGCGGGCACGACGACGTTGAACACCGCGGACGTCAGGCCGCCGAGCACCAGGAAACCGCCCGCCTCGACCAGGTCGTGCCGGGCGGACTCGGCGAACACCACCCACCGGCTGCCGGATCCGTGATGCGACTCGACCCGGCGCAGCGCCCGCTCGGCGAGCCATTCCGCCTTGCCCAGCCGGGCCCAGAGCCAGCCCATCACGCACGCCGTCAGCAGCGAACCGAGGAACCTGGCCAGCACCATCAACGGCTCGTCCGGAAACGCGACCACAGTGGACACCAGAACGATCGGGTTCACCGCCGGCGCGGCCAGCAGGAACGCGAGCGCCGCGGCCGGCGCGACGCCCTGCTGCATCAGCCGCCGCGCCACCGGCACCGAAGCGCACTCGCAGCCGGGCAGCGCCACGCCCGCGACACCCGCCACCGGCACCGCGGCGGCGGGGTTGGCGGGCAGCCAGCGGCGCAGCGCCCCCGGCGGGACGAACGCCGCGATCAGACCGCTGACCAGCACGCCGAGCACCAGGAACGGCATGGCCTGGACGCAGACGGCGACGAACACCGTCGAGCCGGTGCGCAGCGCGGGGACGTCCAGCAGCGCGGTCAGCTGCCCCTGGAACACCGCTGCCACGACCAGCAGGACGCAGAGCACCTCCAACGAGGTGACCACGGGGCGCCGCGTGCGCGGCGGGTCGACGATCTCGGTCACGCGGTCATCGTGCCAGTTCGAACTGATAATCGTTCGCACTAGGGGGCGAAGTCGCGCCCACGGCTCCGTGCACCGACACCATCAGCCCAGTTCAAGCAGGGCGTCAGCCACCGTACCGACACACCGACGCGTCCCCCGGTTCCGTGACGGCACGCGGTTTCAACGGAAATCGAAGGTCCGATTTCCATTGAAACCGCGGGCCAACCCCGGCCGGGCGCCGCTAGCTGGCGGTGCCTTCGGGCTCGGCGAGGAGTTCGGTGCGCAGCTGGGACGCCGTCGCCACCACCAGCATCAGCAGGGTGCCCAGCGGCGTCGCCGCCATCCCCTCCGCCGGGAACGCGTAGCGCAAGGTCACGTCCATGCCGCGCTCGGTGCGAACCACCCCGAGCGTGCCGAACAGGCCCTGCCCCGCTCGCTCCGCGACCGACTGCGCGAGCTCGTCGGTCGGCGGCAGATCCCAGGCGACCACGCAGGTCAGGCTCAGCACCGTCAGCCCGTCGGCGAGCTGCATCGCCTGCACCGCGCACGGGACATCGGCGTGCCGGAAGGTGAGTGCGCCGTCGTCGTCGACGTGCACGTCGTGGTAGTTCTCCAGAGCTTCCTTCGCCGCGGTCAACAACCGCGCGGTGGTTGCGGCCTCCTGGGTCATCAATTGCCCTCCTGGGCGGATTCGGCGGGCGCACCGGCCGCCGCCCGATCGATGGCCCCGCCGAACCGCCGGTCCCGACGCACGTACTGCTCGCACGCGCGCCACAGGTGCCGCCGATCCACGTCGGGGAAAAGGGTGTCCTGGAAGACGAGTTCGGCGTAGGCCGACTGCCAGAGCATGAAGTTCGAGGTCCGCTGCTCGCCCGAAGGCCGGATGAACAGGTCCACGTCCGGCATTTCCGGCTGGTACAGGTAGCGGGCGACGGTGCGCTCGTCCACCCGGTCAGGGTTGATCTTCCCGGCGGCCGCCAGCCGGGCGATCTCGCGCGCGGCATCGCCGATCTCGGCCCGGCCGCCGTAGTTGACGCACATGGTCAGGTTCATGACATCGTTGTTCTGCGTGCGGACCTCCGCCGCCTGCAGCTCGTTCACCACGCTGCGCCACAGCCGCGGCTTCCGGCCCGCCCAGCGCACCCGCACGCCCAGCCCGTCGAGCTCGTCGACGCGGCGCTTGATCACGTCGCGGTTGAAGCCCATCAGGAATCGGACCTCGTCGGGGCTGCGCTTCCAGTTCTCGGTGGAGAAGGCGTACAGCGACAGCCACTTGACGCCGAGCTCGATCGCGCCCCGGGCCAGCTCCAGCACGACCGCCTCGCCGCGCTTGTGCCCCTCGATGCGGGGCAGCCCGCGCTCGTTGGCCCAGCGGCCGTTGCCGTCCATCACGATGGCGACGTGCTTGGGCACGAACTCCGGCGGCAACGCCGGCGGCTTCTCGCCGGAGGCGTGCGGTTCCGGCGTCCGCACGGTCGGGTCGTTCTTGCCCCGCCCACGGCGTCGCAACATAACTGGATTCTCCTTCGGACTGCTGGGCGTGAGGCTTTCATTGTCCTCGCCCGCGTCGATCAACGGCTCAGCGCCCGCCGTCCTCGGCGGCGGCGACCAATGCGGCATCGGCGGCCCGCTCCCGGATCAGCTCCGGCACGGTCCGCTCGACCAGCGGCAACGACCGCAACTGCCGTTCCATGTGCCACTGCAGGTGCGCCGCGATGAGGCCGCTGGCCTCCCGGCGGACCGAGTTCGTGGTCGCCTCCGCCGCGGGCCAGTCGCCGTGCAGCAGCGACTCCATCAACGGCAACGTGTGCACTGAAGGCCGCACCGAACCGGCGGGCCTGCAACGGACGCACACCGCGCCGCCCGCCTGCACGTTGAAGGCGGCATGCGGGCCCGCTTCGCCGCAGCGCGCGCACTCGGAGAGCGCCGGCGCCCAACCCGCGAAGGACATCGCGCGGAGCAGGAAGGCGTCGAGCACCTGCGAGGAGTCGCGGTCCCGCCCCGCCAGCGCGCGCAGCGCACCGATGGCCAGCAGGTAGAGCCGCAGCACCGGCTCGCCTTCCTCCGCGGCCAGCCGGTCGACGGTCTCCAGCACCGCGCAGGCCGCGGTGTAGCGCTGGTAGTCGTCGACGATGTGCGCGCCGAAGGCGTCCACGGTCTGCACCTGGGTGATCACGTCGAGCGTGCGTCCGGTGTAGAGCTGCACGTCGACGTGGCAGAACGGCTCGACCCGGGCGCCGAACCGCGACGTCGTGCGGCGGACGCCCTTGGCGACTGCCCGAACTTTGCCGTACCGCCGGGTCAGCAAGGTTATGATCCGGTCTGCCTCGCCCAGCTTCTGCACCCGCAGGACGACCGCGGTATCCCGGTAGAGGCTCACCCGCCCATCATCACACCCGTGGGCGACGGCATCGAAGCCGCGCGGAAGAATGAACGGACATTCCGCGCCGAAAGGACGTCATGACCTACCCGTACGACCAGAACCCCTACCAGCAGGCACCGATGCCGTACGGGCCGGGTTATCCGATGATGCCGCGGAACAACGGCATGGCGATCGCCTCGATGTGCGTCTCGCTGGCGGCGATCTTCACCTGCTACGGCGCCATCCTCATCGGGCCGGTCGGCGCGATCCTGGGCCACGTCTCGCTGCGCGAGATCAACCGGAACCCGCAGGCCTACACCAATCGCAGCATGGCGTTGACCGGCATCATCGTCGGCTGGGTCGTGCCCGCGCTCTGGGCGGCCTTCATCACGTTCATGATCCTGGCCGCCACCGGTGTCCTCGGCAGCGGCCTCGAGAGCTCGTTCAACGACTAGACGTAGAGCGCGTCGAACGGCGGGAACGGCAGGTTCCTGATCACCGACCAGACGGCGATCAGGACCAGCGCCGCCAGCGGGGACCAGCGCCACTGCTCCCAGGTCAGGATCCGGCGGCCTTGCCAGCGGCCCAGCACCCAGGCGCCCCAGGTCCACAGGAAGAACGGGATGAACGCGACCGCCGCCGCGTTGAAATGCAGAGCCGACAGCACGTCACCGTGCAGCAGGCTGTAGAACATCCGCGTCGCGCCGCAGCCGGGGCAGTCGAGCCCGGTGAGCCATTTGACCGGGCAGGGCGGCAGCGGGAATCCGGCATCGGAAGTCGGGTCGGCCGCTAGCACGATCCCGGCCGCCGCGCAGCCGACCAGCGCGGTCGCGGCCGGGAGCAGCATGGCGCGCAGGCGCGTGGCGGCCATCAGCCCGATGTGGCGGCGATGCCGAACACCGCGATCATGATCACGAAGTAGGCCACGAACGCCAGGATGTAGAGGCCCAGCAGGCTGGCGCCGACGATGACGGCGACCTTGCCCCACTTCTTGGCCTCGTTGGCCGAGATCTGGGCCTGGTCGTATTGGCCCTGGTACCAGAGCGAGTTGACCTGCAGCGACTTGATCAGCGCCGGGATCCCGAAGGGCCAGCACACCAGGATTCCGGCGATGGCCCAGCCCAGGTTGTTGTTCAACGGCACGGGTCCGACACCGAACTGCGCCGAATAGGAATGCGGCGGCATCGGCACCGGCTGGTGGACCGGCTGCTGAATCGGCTGGTGAATAGGCTGCTCGGCCGGCTGCTGCGGAATGCCGGTCGGGTCGGACGGCTCCGTCATCGTTTCCCCCGGAAGAAGTTTGCGCATGCCGTTGCGGCCAGCGGCGCTGACCGCAACGGCACGACTTGATCAGTAGGAGGAGCTCACCGAAGCGGCGATGATCACGAAGAAGACCACGTAGATCAGGATGATCAGAACCCACCAGGCGGCGCCGGCGATGATGCCGATCTTGCCCCACTTCTTGGCGTCGTCCGCGGCGGCCTGGGCCTGCTGGTACTGGCCCTGGGCCCACAGGTTCTGCACCGAGGTGGCCTTGATCAGCGACGGGATCGCGAACGGCCAGCACAGGAAGATCGAACCGATGCCCCAGCCGATGTTGTTGCTCGGCGGGGCGCCGCCGGGCTGCTGCCCGTAGGGGTTCTGCTGGCCGTACGGGTTCTGCTGCCCGTACGGGTCGGGCTGGCCATACGGCTGCTGGGGCATCGGCCCCGACGGCGGACCGTATCCGCCCGGCTGCTGACCGTACGGCTGCTGCGGGTTGGGCCCCGAGGGCGGGCCGCCATAGGGATTAGTCACGATTGATCCTTTAATTGTCCAACAAAAAGCCGGGGTGTCCTTGCCCGTGCGCAAAGATCCGGCCAGCAACGTACCTGAGACGTACTCGGGTCATGGTGGGTTCCACGCATTCCGCGCCGAAGTTGTGATCAGAACCCCAGCTTGCGCAACTGCTTCGGGTCGCGCTGCCAGTCCTTGGCGACCTTCACGTGCAGATCCAGGTAGATCTTGCTGCCCAGCAGCGCCTGGATGTGCTTGCGCGCCTGGGTGCCGACGGCGCGCAGGCGCTCCCCGCCGCGGCCGATGACGATCGACTTCTGGCTGGAGCGCTCGACGTAGAGCACCGCGTGCACGTCGATCAGGTCCTTGCGGTCCTCGCGGGGGATCATCTCCTCGATGGTGACGGCCAGCGAGTGCGGCAGTTCGTCGCGCACGCCCTCCAGCGCCGCCTCCCGGATCAGCTCCGCGATGAGCGTCGTCTCCGGCTCGTCGGTGAGCTCGCCGTCCGGGTACAGCTGCGGGCCCTCCGGCATCTGCGCGACCAGCAGATCGGCCAGCACGTCGACCTGGAAGGAGTCCACTGCGGACACCGGCACCAGGTCGGCGAAGTCCATCACCTGCTGGAGGTCCAGCAGCTGCTGCGCGACCTGCTCCTTGCTGACCAGGTCGGTCTTGGTGATGATGCCCAGCACCGGCGTGCGGCGGGCCACCTTCTTCAGCTGCTCGGCGATGAACCGGTCGCCCGGGCCGACCTTCTGGTCGGCGGGCACGCAGAAGCCGACCACGTCCACTTCGGACCACGTCTCGTACACCAGGTCGTTGAGCCGCCGCCCGAGCAGGGTGCGCGGCCGGTGCAGGCCGGGCGTGTCGACGATGATCAGCTGCGCGTCGGGGCGGTGCACGATGCCGCGGATGGCGTGCCGGGTGGTCTGCGGCTTGCTGGAGGTGATCGCCACCTTCGAGCCGACCAGGCGGTTCGTCAGCGTCGACTTCCCGGCGTTGGGTCGGCCGACGAAGCAGGCGAATCCGGAGCGGTGCACATCTGCGGAGCTGGTCACCGCACCATTGTGACCGGCCCGCCCGCACCCCGGCGCACCTGGGTGCATCAACCCGATCCGGCGACGAAGGAGGGGCACCTACCGCCGAACCGTGCGGCGAAAGGTGCCCCTCACCTCGAACAACCCACCCGAACGGGTTAGGAGAGGATGCCTGCCACGTCGCCGCGGGCGTCGGCGCGGAGGATCGGTGCCGCGGCGGTGAGGTCGCGAACCGCGGCCACCGAGGCGCCGTCGACGGCGTCCGCGTCGGTGACGACCGCGGCCGCTTCGAGGCCCTCGGCGCCGCTGGCGACGGCTGCCGCCACCGCCGCCTGCAGCGCGGTCAGCCGCAGGGATGGGAGGGCGACGGTGCACGCCGCGTAGGTGCGGCCGTCGGTGTCGCGCACCGCCGCGCCCTCGGCCGCTCCGGTGCGGGCCCGGGACGACCGCGCGAGCGTGACGATCTTGGCGTCCTCCGGGTCGATCTCCTGCGGGGCCGCTGCTTCGACGTGCTCAGCCACGGGCGTTGCTTCCCTCCTGGTCGGCACCGCGCAGCGGTGCTTGATCTGCGTTCACCGGACGGACGAGCAGCGCGTTGATGCGAATCCGCCCGCGGTGGTCCTTGCCGCCCTCGGCACGCAGCCGCAGGCCGGCGATCTCAGTCTCCGCGCCGGGCAGCGGCACCCGGCCGAGCCGTTGCGCCAGCAGCCCGCCGACCGTCTCCACGTCGGAGTCGTCGAGCTCGACGCCGAACAGCTCGCCGAGGTCCTCGACCGGCAGCCGCGAGCTGACCCGGACGGTCCCGTCGTCGAGCCATTCGATCGGGCGGTGCTCCTCCAGGTCCGACTCGTCGGTGATCTCGCCGACGATCTCCTCGATGATGTCCTCGATGGTCAGCAGCCCCGCGGTGCCGCCGTACTCGTCGACCGCGATGGCCAGGTGGCTGCGGGAGATCTGCATCTCGCCGAGCAGCTCGTCGAGCCGCTTGGTGTCCGGCACGAAGCTGGCCGGGCGCATCAGCTCCGCAACCGCCGGCCCGGCCTGGTCGCGGCCGTCCAGCACGCCGCGGGTCAGGTCCTTGAGGGTCACCACGCCGACGATGTCGTCGATGCTCTCGCCGATCACCGGGACGCGGGAGAAGCCGGAGCGCAGGCACAGCGCCATCGCCTGCCGGGCGGACTTGGTCTGCTCGATCCAGATGATCTCGGTGCGCGGCACCATCACCTCGCGGGCGAGGGTGTCGCCGAGCTCGAAGACCGAGTGGATCATCTCCCGCTCGCCCGCGGCCACCACGCCGCGCTCGCCGGCGAGGTCGACCAGCTCGCGCAGCTCCACCTCGGTGGAGAACGGGCCCTCGCGGAAGCCCTTGCCGGGCGTGATCATGTTGCCGATCAGGATCAGCAGCCTGGTCAGCGGGTTGAGCAACCTGGCCAGCACCCGCACCGGCGCGGCCACCTTGAGCCCGATGCCGTAGGGGTGCTGCCGGCCGAGGGTGCGCGGGCCGACGCCGACCAGCACGTAGGACGCCACCAGCATGATCAGCCCGGCGATCACCACCGCCCAGGCCTCGGAGTCGGCCAGCCGCAGGGCCACCACGGTGACCAGCACCGTCGCGCCCATCTCGCACGCCAGCCGCAGCAACAGCAGCAGGTTGACGTGCCGGGGCCGGTCGGCGAGCAGCTGCGCGAGCTGCTTGGCGCCGCCGCGGCCCTCGCGGACCAGTTCGTCGACGCGGGCCCGGGAGGCCGCGGTGATGGCGGATTCGGAGGCCGCGAAGATCCCGGCCGCCAGCACCAGCAGCACCGCGATGATCAAAAACGCAGTGGAACCGGTCAAATCCACCGCCGGCTCCCCTAGTTGGTGGCGGCCGGGCCGCCCTGCGGCGACTCCGGCTCGTCCAGCCCGACGGCACCCAGCACCCGGGCGTCCGCGCTGCGCTGCGCTGCAGCCCGCTCGGCCTCGTCGCGGGCCTCGCGGTACTCGGCGAGGATGCGGTTCTGCAGGCTGAACATCTCCCGCTCCTCCTCCGGCTCGGCGTGGTCGTAGCCGAGCAGGTGCAGCACCCCGTGCACGGTGAGCAGGTGCAGCTCGTCCAGCAGGCTGTGCCCGGCCTTGCGGGCCTGGTCCTTGGCGAACGCCGGGCAGAGCACGATGTCGCCCAGCAGCGCCGGGCCGGAACCCGCGGAGTCCGGGCGGCGGGCCGAGTCGTACTCGTCCATCGGGAACGACATCACGTCGGTGGGGCCGGGCAGGTCCATCCACCGCTCGTGCAGGTCGGCCATCACTTCGAGCTCCACCAGCACGATGGACAGCTCGGCGAGCTGGCTGACGCTCATCTTGTCGAGGGCGAACCGGGCGACCGAGACGATGGTCGCCTCGGGCACTGCGACGCCGGATTCGTTGGCGATCTCGATGCTCATGCTCGTCCTCGTCGTTGCCCGTTGCGCCGGCCCGAACGGTCGTGGTGGTCGGCGTCTTCCAGGGCGTGCCAGCGGTCGTACGCGTTGACGATGTCGGTGACCAGCCGGTGCCGCACCACGTCGTGGCTGTCCAGCAGCGCGAAGTGCACGTCGTCGACGTCACCCAGGATGTTCTGCACGATCTTCAGCCCGCTGCGCTGGCCGCCGGGCAGGTCGATCTGCGTGACGTCCCCGGTGACCACGATCTTGGAGCCGAAGCCCAGCCGGGTCAGAAACATCTTCATCTGCTCGGGCGTGGTGTTCTGCGCCTCGTCCAGGATGATGAACGCGTCGTTGAGGGTGCGGCCGCGCATGTAGGCCAGCGGCGCGATCTCGATGGTGCCGGCCTGCGTCAGCCGCGGCACCGACTCCGGGTCGATCATGTCGTGCAGCGCGTCGTACAGCGGCCGCAGGTACGGATCGATCTTCTCGTAGAGGGTGCCCGGCAGGAACCCGAGCCGCTCGCCGGCCTCGACGGCGGGACGGGTGAGGATGATCCGGTTGACCTGCTTCGCCTGCAGCGCCTGCACGGCCTTGGCCATCGCCAGGTAGGTCTTGCCGGTACCGGCGGGGCCGATGCCGAACACCACCGTGTGGTGGTCGATGGCGTCGACGTAGCGCTTCTGGTTGAGCGTCTTGGGGCGGATCGTCCGGCCGCGCCGGGACACGATGTCCAGGCTGAGCACGTCGGCGGGCGACTCGCTGTGGTCGGCCGAGAGCATCGCGACGCTGCGGCGGACGGTGTCCGGCGTGAGCGGGCTGCCCTTGGCGATCAGCGCGATCAGCTCGGCGAACACCCGTTCGGCGAACGCGACCTCCGCGGGATCCCCGGACAGCGTCACCTCGTTGCCCCGGACATGGACATCGGCGGTGAGCAGATCCTCCACGACCCGCAGGTTCTCGTCCCTGGATCCGACCAGCGTCAGCACGACGTTGTCGGGAACGGTCACCTTCGACTGCGCTGTTGCCTCTTGCGCTGCGGTCTGGGGGTGCTCTCCGGACTGGGCGGCGGCTCCACCCGCTGCAATACCGGCCACGTGTTTTCGGGCCTGCTTTCTGCGCGTCCGCGCGGGTCGTTCGGTCAGTTCTCCCTGGCGTCGATGGTAGTCCACCCGGCAATCAGATTGCCGCCGTCACCGCCACCTCGCCGCCGCCGCGATCAGCCCCGGAGCGGCCCGCCGGTGAGCCCGCCGAGCGGTTCGCCGCCGAGCAGGTGCAGGTGCACGTGGAAGATCGTCTGCCCGGCGTCGGCGTTGGTGTTGAACAGCAGCCGGTAGCCGGATTCCGCGACGCCCTCCTGCTCGGCGATGTCGCGGGCGACGGTGATCAGCTCGGCCAGCAGCTCCGGGTCGGCCGCGGCGAGCTCGGCGGCGTTGCGGTAGCGCTTCTTCGGCACGACGAGCACGTGCGTGGCCGCCTGCGGATTGATGTCGCGGATCGCGATGACCCGGTCGTTCTCGCGCACCACGTCGGCCGGGATCTCACGCGCGATGATCCGCAGGAAAAGGGAGTCCATGTCGCTCATGCCCGGAAGGTTAGCCGAGCAGCCCGGCGCGGTTCGATCATCGCGGACCCGGTTCCGGTCACATCCCCGGCACGCTGCGCCGCAACCGGGTCTGGGGGTTGTCCCGTTTGCGGCGCAGCTCTCGCCGGACCGAGGGGGGAGGTGTCCGACGAGTGCTGGGGTCCGATGCCCCGTGCGGCACCGGTCGCGACGAAACCTCGCCGCGATCTTTCGCACACGAAGCGTATCGCTGAGTCAACCGTTCGCGCTACGGATAGCCCAAAGTTTTTGATCTTCTTAGCGGTACGTGACCGCCGCTTGAGCGGGATGCCAATTCGCGAGAAATTGACCTTCACTCGATTGAGTGTCGATTTCTCGCGAAATTGCGCCCCTCGCGATCAAGCCCAGCGGTCGGTTCGGACGCCGAGGGCGCCGAGGGCTACCGCCGCGGCTGTGGAGGCTCGCAACACCGTCGGGCCCAGGCGGACGACGTGCGCGCCGGCTTCGGTCAACGCCGCGAGCTCGTCGCCGGTCACGCCGCCTTCCGGGCCGACGATCAGGACGAGTTCACCGGCCTCGGGCAGCTCGACGGACGCCAGCGGCGTGGTCGCCGACTCGTGCAGCACCAGCGCCGCATCGGCCCCGCGCACCAGCTCCGCGAGCTGCTTGGTGCTCACCGGTTCGTCGACCGGCGGCGTCCACGACCGCCGCGCCTGCTTCGCCGCCTGCGCGGCCGTGCTGCGCCACCGCGCCAGCGCCTTCGCGCCGCGCGGGCCGTCGTCCCACTTCGCGACGCACCTGGCGGCGCGCCACGGCACCACCGCGTCCACGCCCGCCTCGGTGGCCAGCTCAACCGCGAGTTCGCCTCGGTCGCCCTTGACCAGCGCCTGCGCCAGCCGGACCCGCAGCCCGGGCTGCGGAACCTGCCAGGTCTCGGACACCGCGAGCTGCAGCGAGTCCTTCGCCGCGGCCACCACTTCGCAGCGCGCCATGCCGCCCCGCCCGTCCGAGAGCAGCAGCTGCTCACCGGCGTGCAGGCGGCGCACGGTGGCCGCGTGCTTGCCCTCCGGGCCGTCGAGCGTGGTCACGCCGACGGCGGGCAGCCGGTCGACGGAGAACACCGGCAGCGAGGATTCCGACACTTCCGGCCTCAGCTCTCGTCTTCGCGGCGAAGCGGCCGCTCGGCTCCCGCCGGGTGGCCGCCCGCGCGAACCGTGTTCGAAACCATGCGTCAGCGGTGGCCGAAGGAGCGGAAGCGGGAGAACAGCCCGTGCCGGTTGCCGTTGCCGTTGGCGGTCACCGTCGGTTCCGGCTGCTCCTCGCCGCGCAGCGCGGCGAGCTGGCGCAGCAGCTCGGACTGCGCGTCGTCGAGCCGGGTCGGCACCACGACGTCGAGGTGCACGTGCAGGTCGCCGTGCCCGCTGACCTTGCCGTTGGACCGCAGCTTGGGCAGGCCCCGACCGGCGAGCACGTGCTCGGTGCCGGGCTGGGTGCCGGGCTCGATCGTGACCTCCTCCCGGCCGCCGTCGAGCGTCTCCAAGATGAGCACGGTGCCCAGCGCGGCGGCCGTCATCGGCAGCTCGACGGTGCAGTGCAGGTCCGCGCCGTCGCGGGTGAACCGCTCGTGCGGCAGCTCCTCGACCTCGACGAACAGGTCACCGGCCGGTCCGCCGCCGGGCCCGACCTCGCCCTCGCCGGCCAGCCGCACCCGCATCCCGTCGCCGACCCCGGCCGGGATCTTGACGGTGATGGTGCGCCGCGCGCGGACCCGGCCGTCGCCGCCGCACTGCTGGCACGGGTCGGTGATGACCTCGCCGAAACCGCGGCACACCGGGCACGGCCGGGACGTCATGACCTGTCCCAGGAACGACCGCTGCACGGACTGCACCTCGCCGCGACCACCGCAGGTGTCGCAGGTCGACGGGGCGCTGCCGGCTCGTGAGCCGCCGCCGTCGCAGGAGTCGCAGAGCACCGCCGTGTCGACGGTGATGTCCCGGTTCACGCCGCTGGCGCACTCCTCCAGCGTCAGCTCCAGCCGCAGCAGCGCGTCCGAGCCCGGCTGGACCCTGCTGCGCGGGCCGCGGCCGCCGCCACCGGCACCGCCGCCGAAGAAGGCGTCCATGATGTCGCCCAGCCCGCCGAACCCGGCGAACGGATCGCCCATGCCGCCGCCGCCGGCGCCGCCGCCGTTGCCCAGCGGATCCCCGCCGAGGTCGACCACCTGCCGCTTCTTCGGATCGGAAAGCACCTCGTAGGCGGTCGTCACCTCCCGGAACCGCTCCTGCGCGGCCTCATCGGGGTTGACGTCCGGGTGCAGTTCCCGCGCGAGCTTGCGGTACGCCCGCTTGATCTGCTCGGGTGTCGCGTCCCTGGCCACCCCGAGGGTCGCGTAGTAGTCCCTGGCCACCTTCTCCGTACTTCCTCTGCTCGATCAACGGGTTTCCGCCGGTCAGGCGTCGGTGAACCGTCACCGACCGACCAGGATCTCACCCACGTACGCGGCGACGGCCCGCACGGCCGCCATGGTGCCCGGGTAATCCATCCGCGTCGGTCCGACGACTCCCAGGCCTCCCAGCACCATGCCATCCGAACCGTATCCGGTCGAAATCACCGAGGTCGTCTGCATCTCCTTGGCCTCGTTCTCCATCCCGATGCTGACCCGCACGGTGCCCGAGTCGCGGGCCGCGGCGAGCAGTTTCAGCACCACGACCTGCTCTTCGAGCGCCTCCAGGACCTGGCGCAACGAGTTGGGGAAGTCGGCGACGTTGCGGGTCAGGTTGGGCGTGCCGCCGAGCAGCATCCGCTCCTCGGGATGCTCCACCAGCGATTCGATGAGCACGCTGCACACCCGGATCAGCGCGTCGCGCAGCTCCGACGGCGCCTGGTCCGGCAGCTCGGCCACCGCGGCCGAGGCGTCGGCGAGCCGCTTCTCAGCCATCGCCGCGTTGAGCACGTTGCGCAGCCGGGCCACGTCGTCGTCGGTGATCACGTCGCCGAGGTCGACCATCCGCTGGTCGACGCGGCCGGTGTTGGTGATCAGCACCAGCATCAGCCGGGCCGGGGTGATGGTGACGACCTCGACGTGCCGGACGGTCGACCGGGTCAGCGTGGGGTATTGCACAACGGCGACCTGCTGGGTGAGCTGCGCCAGCAGCCGCACGCTGCGGCGCATCACGTCGTCGAGGTCCAGCGCGCCTTCGAGGAACTTGTGGATGGCCCGGCGCTCGGCCTCCGTCAGCGGCTTGACCTCGTGCAGCCGGTCCACGAACAGCCGGTAGCCCTTGTCGGTGGGCACCCGGCCCGCGCTGGTGTGCGGCTGGACGATGAAACCGTCCTCCTCCAGCGCGGCCATGTCGTTGCGGACCGTGGCGCTGGACACACCGAGGTTGTGGCGGTCGACGAGCGCCTTCGAACCGACCGGTTCCTTGGTCGACACGTAGTCGGCCACGATCGCCCGCAGCACGTCGAACCGACGTTCATCCGAGTTCACCACGCCACCTCCTCCGCACCCCCGCAGCTGCCCAAGACCGCAGCGCAAATGCTCAGCGCCCATACCCGGTGCCCGGGCGCCGCCCGGGTACCACCATCGAGTTTACGGTGTTCGTGCACCGGAGCCGAGAGCCGCGGGCGCGCGGCGGTAGCCTGCGGCCACGACGACGGGCGCCGGTTCGATCCGCCGATCGAGCGGAGCACATCCGCCGCGGCGGTGGTACCCGCCGGTGGACCAACCGCGGTGGGCGCCGGGTTCGGCCGTTCGCCAGGAGGTGCCGTGATCTTCAAGGACGTCCGGGAGGGGCAGCCGTACCCCGTCCACGGGCTGTCGCTGCGGGACTGGGCGAACGTGCCGCCGCGCCCGGTGCGGATGGAAGATCTGGTCACCACGACGAAGGTGCTGCACCTGGACCGGCTGCTGAGCCCGGATTCGACGTTCTTCGGCGACCTGTTCCCGCACGTGGTCCGCTGGCGCGGCGAGCTCTTCCTGGAGGACGGCCTGCACCGGGCGCTCCGAGCGGCCCTCCACCAGCGCACGGTCCTGCACGTCCGAGTCCTCGACCTCGACGCGCTACATCGACCCACCCGACCGGCAGGCCCGGAGCCCTCCCGATTCTAGGCAGAATCGGGACACCAACAGGACCGAAAATGGTTGCCGCAGCGGAAAATTCCCAATTTTAGGCAAAATCGGGCGACCCCAATTGCGTGCCGACGAGAGCCGTTCTCGGCACGCCTGATCACGTGATCAGGCGCTGGACCACACCGTCGGCGAGGAGGCGGCCTCGGTCCGTCAGGACGCAGCGGCCCGCCGTCAGCGCTTCGCGTTCCAGGAGGCCGTCGGCCGCCGCTTGCTTCGCCGCGACACGGCCCTGTTCGTCCAGCGCCTCCACCGGAAGGCCCGTGGCCAGGCGGAGTTCCAGCATGATCCGCTCGATGCGCTGATCTTCGGCGTCGAGGCGCTCCCGCCCCGCCGCCGGCGAGTTTCCATCCGCCAGCACCGCCGCGTAGCGGGCCGGGTGCTTGACGTTCCACCAGCGGACGCCGCCGACGTGGCTGTGCGCGCCCGGCCCGGCGCCCCACCAGTCGCCGCCCTGCCAGTAGCCGAGGTTGTGGCGGCAGCGCGCCACGTCGTCGCGGGCCCAGTTCGACACCTCGTACCAGCCCAGGCCCGCTTCACCGAGGACGCCGTCGATCAGTTCGTAGCGGTCGGCGAGCACGTCGTCGTCGGGCATCGGCAGCTCGCCGCGGCGGACCTTCCGGGCCATCGCGGTGCCGTCCTCCACGATCAGCGCATACGCCGAGACGTGGTCGACCCCGGTGGACAGCACCGTCTCCAGCGAGGCCCGCAGGTCGTCGTCGGTCTCCCCCGGCGTGCCGTAGATGAGGTCCAGGTTGACGTGCTCGAAGCCGGCCGCGCGCGCCTCGCCGACCGCCGCGACCGCGCGGCCCGGCGTGTGCCGCCGCTCCAGCACCCGCAGCACGTGCTCGGCGGCGGACTGCATGCCCAGCGACACCCGGTTGTAGCCGGCCTCGCGGATTCCGGCGAAGAATTCCGGCGAGGTCGATTCCGGGTTGGACTCGGTGGTGACTTCCGCCTCATCGCCGAGCCCGAACGACTCGCGGATCGCGGTCAGCACCTCGCCCAGCCGCTGCGCGCCGAGCAGCGACGGCGTGCCGCCGCCGACGAACACCGTCTCCACCGCGGGCACCGGCCGCCCGCCCGCCGCGAGTACCCTCGCGCCCAGCTCCAGCTCCGCGCGCAAACCGTCCAGCCAGCTGCCGAAACTCGCTGCTGAGCCCAGCTCGTCGGCGGTGTAGGTGTTGAAGTCGCAGTAGCCGCAGCGGGTGGCGCAGAACGGCACGTGCACGTACACCCCGAACGGCCGCGAGCCCAGCCCGGTCAGGGCTTCGGGCGGGAGCGTTCCGTCCGCCGGGGCGGGTTCGCCGACAGGCAGTTGAGCAGGCACTCCACCACTGTCTCACCATGCGGATGGGGATGGACCGCCCGGTGAGCGCGTGGCACGCTGCCACCCATGGGTGCGACCTTGCCGAGGCTCCTGCTGGTCACCCGCCGCTACGTGGACCTGCGGCGTGTGTCCAGCGCGCTGTGCCGCGCCATGGGTTGAATTCCCGCTGCCGCGTTCTGCTTTGTCCAGTCGGCGCCGGGAGCGCCGAACAGTGAGAACCGTCACCGACGACGGGATTTCCACGCGGCGCTGCCGCGCCCGAATCCCGGAGGTCGGACATGGTCCCCCCGACGGAAGCCCCTGCTCGCCCCGCCCGCAAGCGCAAGACGCGCGGCGAAGGCCAGTGGGCGCTCGGTTACCGCGAGCCGCTCAACGCCAACGAGCGCTCGAAGAAGGACGACAACCCGCTGAACGTCCGGCAGCGCATCGAGACGATCTACGCCCACGGCGGGTTCGACTCGATCGACCCGGCCGATCTGCGGGGTCGTTTCCGCTGGTGGGGGCTGTACACCCAGCGCGCACCTGGCATCCCCGGCGCGCGCACCGGCACGATCGAGCCCGAGGAGCTCGACGACCGCTACTTCATGCTGCGGGTCCGCATCGACGGCGGCGCGCTGACCACCGAGCAGCTGCGCACCATCGGTGAGATCTCGCAGACCTACGCGCGCGACACCGCCGACATCACCGACCGGCAGAACATCCAGCTGCACTGGGTGCGGGTGGAGGACATGCCGACGATCTGGCAGAAGCTGGAGGGCGTCGGGCTGTCCACCACCGAGGCCTGCGGCGACTGCCCCCGCGTCGTGCTGGGCTCGCCGGTGGCCGGCATCGCCGCGGACGAGATCATCGACGCCACGCCGGCGATCGCGGAGATCGCCGAGCGGTTCATCGGCGACAAGTCGCTGTCGAACCTGCCGCGCAAGTTCAAGAGCGCGATCAGCGGTTCGCCGCGCTGGGACACCGTGCCGGAGATCAACGACATCTCGCTGGTCGGCGTCGTGCACCCGGAGCACGGGCCCGGCTTCGACCTGTGGGTCGGCGGCGGCCTGTCCACGAACCCGAAGCTGGCGGTGCGGCTGGGCGCCTGGGTCCCGCTGGGCGAGGTCGCCGAGGTGTGGCAGGCCGTGGTGGAGATCTTCCGCGACTACGGCTACCGGCGGCTGCGGCACCGCGCCCGGTTGAAGTTCCTGCTCGCCGACTGGGGCCCGGAGAAGTTCCGCCAGGTGCTGGAGGACGAGTACCTGGGCCGCAAGCTGGTCGACGGCCCCGCGCCGGAGACGCCGACCGGTCACCGCGACCACGTCGGCGTGCACCCGCAGGTGGACGGCAACTTCTACGTCGGCGCGAAGTCCGCGGCGGGCCGGGTCAGCGGCTCCACGCTGGTGGAGGTCGCCAAGGCCGCCGAGCGGATCGGTTCACGACGCGTCCGCACCACCGTCGAGCAGAACCTGCTCGTCCTCGACGTACCGAAGTCCGAAGTGGACGGTCTGGTCGCGGACCTGGGCGGGCTGGGTCTGAAGGCCGACCCGTCGCCGTGGCGGCGGAACGTGCTGGCCTGCACCGGCATCGAGTTCTGCAAGCTGGCCATCGTCGAGACCAAGGAGCGGGCGATCGCGCTGGTCGACGAGCTGGAGGAGCGGCTGGCCGACATCCAGGCCGACGTCACCGACCCGGTGACGATCAACCTCAACGGCTGCCCGAACGCCTGCGCCCGCACCCAGGTCGCCGACATCGGTCTGAAGGGCCAGATGGTGCCGGACGGCAACGGCAACCAGGTCGAGGGCTTCCAGGTGCACCTCGGCGGCGGCCTCGGCCAGGACGCCGGGTTCGGCCGCAAGATCCGCGGCCACAAGGTCACCTCCGCGGAGCTCGGCGACTACGTGGAGCGCCTAGTCCGCAACTACCTGGCGCAGCGCGGCACCGGCGAGCGCTTCGCGCAGTGGGTGGCGCGGGCCGAGGAAGACGACCTCAAGTGAGCCGGGCGGCACCGTTCTACTGCCCGTACTGCGGGGACGAGGACCTCACGCCCGAGGCCGAGCCCGCCGGGGCGTGGCAGTGCGGGTCGTGCCTGCGGGTGTTCACCGTTCGGCTCGTGGGCTTGTCCCTCGGCGACCCGGCTGGAGGAAACGGAGACCAATGACTGCCGACACCACCACCACGAACATCGGCGCGCGGCGCAGCGACGAGGAGCTCCGCGCACTGGCCGAGGAGGCCGCGCCGCGGCTGGCCGAGGCCGGCGCCGAGGAAGCGCTGCGCTGGGCCGCCGACACCTTCGGCGACGGCCTGATCGTCGCGTCGAACATGCAGGACGCGGTGCTGGTCGACCTGGCGGCCAAGGCCAAGCCGGGCGTGGACGTCCTGTTCCTGGAGACCGGCTACCACTTCGCCGAGACCATCGGCACCCGCGACGCCGTGGCGCAGGTCCACGACGTCAGCATCGTCAACGCGATCGCCGACCAGACCGTCGCCGAGCAGGACGCCAGCGAGGGCCTGCGGTTGTTCGAGCGGGATCCGAACCGCTGCTGCTTCCTGCGCAAGGTGGTGCCGCTGCGCAACACCCTGGCCCGCTACGAGGCGTGGGTGACCGGCGTGCGCCGGGTGGAGGCCCCGACGCGCGCGAACACGCCGATCGTGACCTGGGACGAGCGCAACGGCCTGGTCAAGATCAATCCGCTGGCGGCGTGGTCCGACGACGACATGCAGCACTACATCGACGAGCACGGCGTGCTGGTCAACCCACTGGTGGCGGCCGGCTACCCGTCGATCGGGTGCCAGCCCTGCACCGCCAAGCCCGCACCCGGCGCCGATCCGCGCAGCGGGCGCTGGGCGGGCAACGCCAAGACCGAGTGCGGACTGCACGGCTGAGGAACTCCGGAGGAGACATGACGACAGTCGAGTTGCCGAGCGATCCGGCCGAAGCGCCGCCGCAGGTGGACAACCTGGACGCGCTGGAGTCCGAGGCGATCCACATCTTCCGCGAGGTGGCCGGGGAGTTCGACCGGCCGGTGATCCTGTTCTCCGGCGGCAAGGACTCCACGGTGCTGGTGCACCTGGCGCTGAAGGCGTTCTGGCCGGCTCCGGTGCCGTTCTCGCTGCTGCACGTCGACACCGGGCACAACTTCCCGGAGGTGCTGGCGTTCCGCGACGAGCTGGTGGAGCGGCACGACCTGCGGCTGGTGGTGGCGTCGGTGCAGGACTACATCGACGACGGCCGGCTGCAGGAGCGGCCCGACGGCACCCGCAACCCGCTGCAGACCACGCCGCTGCTGGACGGCATCGGCGAGAACCGGTTCGACGCGGTCTTCGGCGGCGGCCGGCGCGACGAGGAGCGGGCCCGCGCCAAGGAGCGCATCTTCAGCCTGCGCAACGCCTTCGGGCAGTGGGACCCGCGCCGCCAGCGCCCCGAGCTGTGGAACCTGTACAACGGCAAGCACCGGCCGGGCGAGCACGTCCGGGTGTTCCCGTTGTCGAACTGGACCGAGCTGGACATCTGGCGCTACATCCAGCGGGAGAAGATCGAGCTGCCGGAGATCTACTACGCGCACCGCCGCGAGGTGTTCCTGCGCGACGGCATGTGGCTGACCTCGGGACCGTGGGGCGGCCCGCGCGAGGGCGAGGTCCCGGCTTCCAAAATGGTGCGCTACCGCACCGTCGGCGACGGTTCCTGCACCGGCGCGGTGGAATCCGAGGCGTACACGGTGGACGACGTGATCGCGGAGGTCGCCGCCAGCCGCCTCACCGAGCGAGGAGCGACCCGCGCCGACGACCGCATGTCCGAGGCGGCAATGGAAGACCGCAAGCGCGAAGGCTACTTCTGAGAAAAACGTCCACGGACTCTTCCTGCGTGGCGGTGCGGGTGGCGGCCCCTCAGACGCCTTCTCGCTGTGGGATCCCCGACATCATGAATAGCCAATTCACCACGTCGGGGCTGTCCTCGCGAGAAAGACGTCTGAGAACCCGCGGCGGTGCAAGCGGCTTAGGTGGGCTAAGCGGCTTCGCCGCTTCAAAGAAAAAGATCAAACCGAAGTCAAAAGCAGTCCGACGTCGTGAGCAGACCAACTAGCTGGGCCTGCGCTCACGACTCAGCTTCCCGAGCCGAGCACTCTATGAAGCAGGAATGGGTTCTTCAATGACCGAGACGACCACCCGCACCGCGCCGGACAGCGGCACCGAGGTGACCCTGCCGGTGCACAGCGATCTGTTGCGGTTGGCCACCGCCGGCTCCGTCGACGACGGCAAGAGCACCCTGGTCGGGCGGCTGCTGCACGACACCAAGTCGGTGCTGGCCGATCAGCTCGACGCGGTGCACCGGGCCAGCGCCGACCGCGGCCTGGCCACCCCGGACCTGTCGCTGCTGGTGGACGGCCTGCGCGCGGAGCGCGAGCAGGGCATCACGATCGACGTGGCCTACCGCTACTTCGCCACGCCGAAGCGCACTTTCGTGCTCGCCGACACCCCGGGGCACGTGCAGTACACCCGCAACACCGTCACCGGCGCCTCGACCGCGCAGCTGGCGGTGCTGCTGGTGGACGCGCGGAAGGGCGTCATCGAGCAGACCCGGCGGCATGCCGCGGTGCTGGCGCTGCTGGGCGTGCCGCAGCTGGTGCTGGCGGTCAACAAGATCGACATGGTCGACTTCGACGAGGCGGTGTTCACCCGCATCGCCGCCGAGTTCGCCGAGCACGCCCGGGCCCTGGGCTACCTGGACGACGCCGTGGTGACCATCCCGGTGTCCGCGCTGCTCGGCGACAACGTGGTCGAGCGTTCCGCGAACACTCCCTGGTACCGCGGGCCGTCGCTGCTGGAACACCTGGAAAGCGTGCCGGTGGCGCCGGACCCGCACGACGCGCCGTTCCGGATGCCGGTGCAGTACGTGATCCGGCCGCGCACCGCCGAGCACCCGGACTACCGGGGCTACGCGGGCCAGGTCGCCGCCGGTGTCGTCGCCGAAGGCGACGAGGTGGTCGTGCTGCCCGCCGGACTGCGCACCCGGGTGTCCAAGGTGGACACCCCGAACGGCGCGAAGCCGCGCGCCGCCGCCGGGCACTCCGTCACGCTGCTGCTGGCCGACGACGTGGACATCTCGCGCGGCGACCTGATCGCCGCCGCGGAGGCGCCGCCGCGGGTGACCGACGAACTCGACGCCACGGTCTGCTGGCTGGCCGAGAAGCCGCTGACCCCGGGCGCCAAGGTGCTGGTCAAGCACGGCACCCGCACCGTGCAGGCCATCGTCACCGAGCTGTCCGCCCGCTTCGACGAGCAGCAGCTGTCGAGCGTCGACGGGCCGGATTCGTTGCAGCTCAACGAGATCGGCCGGGTGCAGTTGCGCACCGCGGAGCCGCTGCCGGTCGACGACTACGCCGCGAGCCGGCGCACCGGTTCGTTCCTGGTGATCGACCAGGCCGACGGCACCACGCTGGCCGCCGGGCTGATCGGCGTGCCGCTGGCGCCGCTGGCCGACGCGCCGGAATGAGCCGGAGATGACCGCTCCGCTGGTGGCTGTCGCGCACGGCAGCCGGGATCCGCGCTCGGCCGCGACGATCCACGCCCTGCTGGACGTGGTGCGCGCGACGCGCCCGGATCTCGACGTGCGCGTGGCATTCCTGGACCTCTCGGCACCGCGCGTCGGCGACGTGCTCAGCGCGGTGCACGGCGACGGGCATTCCGCCGCGGTCGTCGTCCCGCTGCTGCTCGGCCGGGCGTTCCACGCCCGCGTCGACGTGCCCGCGGCGGTGGCCGACGTGGAACGGCGCTATCCGCGGTTCCGGGTGCACGTTTCCGACGTGCTGGGCCCGGACCCGAGGCTGGACGAGGCGGCGTGGCGCCGGCTGGTGGACGAGGGCGCCGATCCGGGCGATCCGGAGCTGGGCGTGGTCCTGGCGGGCGCGGGCTCGTCGCACGCCCCGGCGAACCGGCTCGTGGCGGACGTCGCCGAGCGCTGGCAGGCGAAGACCGCCTGGGCGGGCGTCGTCCCGGCCTTCGCGGCGGCGGCCGAACCGGACGTGCCGGTGGCGATCGAGGCCCTGCGTGCCCGCGGTGCGCGCCGCTTCGCGGTCGCCTCCTGGTTCCTGGCCCCGGGCCTGCTCCCGGACCGGATCACCGGCCTGGCCCACGAGCACGCGACCGACCCGCTGATCGCGGCCCCGATGGCCGACGACGCGGGCGTGGCCGGCCTGATCCTCCACCGCTACGCCGAAACCCTCAGCGCCGCTCCCCTGCAACTCCCCGCAGCCCTGTGACGCCAGCGTTCAGTCAAGTACCGGGCTTGCCCACCTCACCCGCGAAACGTACAGTATTCTGTACAAGGAGGTGACCGGTGAAGACGATGAGCTACTCCGAGTCTCGTGCCAAGTACGCCGAGACACTCGACTCCGTGGTCAACGACCGCGAGGAAGTCGTGATCACCCGCGCCGGCCACGAGCCGGTCGTGATGGTGTCGTTGGACGACTACCAGTCCCTGAAGGAAACCGCCTACCTGCTCCGCAGCCCCGAGAACGCGCGCCGCCTGATCCTCGCGATCGAGCGCCTGGAAGCCGGCGGCGGCGAACAGCACGAGCTCGCCGAATGAAACTCGTCTGGGACGAGCTCGCATGGGACGACTACGTCTGGTGGCAAACCGAGGACCGCAAGATCCTCAAGCGGATCAACGCGCTGATCAAAGACATCTGCCGCAACGGGAACGAGGGCATCGGCAAACCAGAGCCCTTGAAGCACGGATTCCAGGGCTACTGGTCACGCCGCATCTCCGACGAACACCGACTGGTTTACAAGGTCGCGGGTGACGAGATACGAATCGCGGCATGCCGATATCACTACGGGAAGTGACGGATGGCCGACGATCCCACCGAGCTCACGGATGAGCCGGTGCGCGATTTGAGTGGATATGCGGGTTCCTTCACCGCAGAACCAGACCTCGCTGAACAAACCGAGGAAGTTCTCCGCGAGCGGTTTCGAGGTTCGCGCGGAACCACATGACCGCCCTTGGCACCGGCCCCGGGCCGCGCCGGTTGCCCGCGGCTGAGCAAAAGTCGACAACTGGGTTGGTCGGGGCAACCTGCGGGGCATGATGTGGCCGTGTCATCCAGCTGGGTACACGAAAACCGGCAGCGGCCCGGACACCCCCGACAGCCCAGGTCGCTGCCGGACCCGACTTGGCGGTGCGCCGGATGAATTCGCAACCGCACTTCATGGCGCGGGTCCGCGCCGAGTTCGCCCGCAGCGAGCAGGACAAGTCCTGCCACTTCTTCCCGCTGCCTGCCGACGGCCCGCTGCCGGCGATGCTGTACGCCTACTGCGGTTTCGGCATCCTCCCCGGCGAGGCCGAGGCACTCGACGGCCCGGCGGGCATGCCGTGCCTGCAATGCCTGATGGCAGCCGCGCTCGCCGACACCACCGCGTGAGCCGCGACCAGCGGCGGGAGCGAAAATCAACACCTGACTCTGAGTTGTTCTTCCGAACACTAAGCTTCACCCCATGTGGTCATGAGAGAGTTGCTTGCCAGCGTCTGGACGGGGAACCGGCCGCTCCCTGTGTCCGTCGTACCCGCCAGGCCCGCGCTATCGAGTGACCGCCGGTGGGTGGGGGCGATCAATGCAAGGCTGGACGAGGAGTCGGGGACAACAGCGCGAGATGAACACGCAGCAGCCGAATCGACCGGTCATCACGCCGACCATGCGAGAACAGGCCATGAAGCAGCCGAACACCTGGCTGTACGTGGTCGACCCGATCTTCACCGATCCGAACGCCGAGGTGCCGCCGTGGGGCTTCATCGGCGGCTACCGGGTCGATGAGCAGGGCGAGATCACCGACGACTTCTCGCCGAACCCGAACTACCGGCCGTCGCCGGTCGCGCTGCGGCTGCCCGCGCCGACCAACGACGTCGAGCGCGCCCTGCAGCTCACCACCACCGGCTACGCCCAAGGGCACGCGCTGCTGACCGCGATGCTGGACGCCGAGCTGATCCTGTTCGCGCAGCCGCAGGGCAACGGCCTGTTCACGATGGAGCACGAGTCGGGCCGCCGGCAGCTGCAGGTGTTCACCTCGGAAGGGTTCCTGCCGCCCAACTGGACGACCTGGCAGCGGATGACCGGCCGGCAGCTGGCGACGCACACCCTCACCGGCATCGACGTGCAGGTGAATCCGACCAGCCCGGTCAAGGCCCGGCTGCCCGCCGAGGACCTGGCCAAGGCCGCGGCCGCCGTGCCGCCGAAGGCAGCGGGCGTGCCGGTGCACTCCCCCGCGACCGGGACGCCGGTCGTGACGCCGCCGAGCGCCGCGCCGCAGCTGCCCGCGCCGCCTGTCGAGCAAGCCCCGAAGCCGGCGGGCGATCCGGCCGAAACCGAGTTCGGCCGCCGGTTCGTCGGCTCGATGCTGGCCGGGGCGATCGGCGACGCGCTCGGTGCGCCGGTGGAGTTCTACCCGGTGGACCAGATCCGCAGCCGGTTCGGCGCGATGGGCGTCACCGAATACGACCGCGCCGGTGAACAGCCGGGCGAGTTCACCGACGACACCCAGATGACGCTGTTCACCCTGGAAGGCCTGATCCGCGGGCACATCGCGACGCGCGCGGCCGGTGCGGACAGCCCGCTGTCGGCGATCCAGCTGGCCTACCAGCGCTGGCTGCACACCCAGGGCTACGCGTGGATGCGCGCGGCCGGGCCGTTCACGATGAGCCACCCCAAGCCCAACGGCTGGCTGATCGACCAGCGGGACCTGTTCGTCGTGCGCTCGCCGAACAGCAGCTGCATCACCGCGCTGCGGGAGTTCGCCTCGGTCGGCGCGCCCGGCACCTTCGAGCGGCCGATCAACGATTCGCAGGACTGCGGCGGCGTCGTCCGGGCCGCCCCGATCGCGCTGTGGTCGGACGATCCCAAGCAGGTCTTCGTGCTCGCCGCCGCGACCGCGGCCCTGACCTACTCGCAGCCCAACGGCTACCTGCCCGCCGGCGTGCTGGCCGTCGTGGTGCACCGCTTGTTGCGCGAGGAGACGCTGGAAGAAGCGGTGCGGCAGGCCCGCGAACTGCTCGTGCAGTACCGGGGACACGAAGACACCGATCGCGCGTTGCAGGCCGCCGAGGAGCTCGCCAAGCAGGGCAAGCCGAGCCCGGAGGAGCTCAAGGACACGCTGGGCGGCGGCTGGGCCGGGCACGAGGCGCTGGCCATCGCGGTGTGCGCGGCGTTGAGCACCGACACCATCGCCGCCGCGCTGATGGTGGCCGTCAACCACTCCGGCGACAGCGACTCCACCGCGGCGATCTGCGGGAACATCGTCGGCGCCCGCTACGGCACGTCGGCCCTGCCCGGGGTGTGGCTGCGCGACCTCAAGCAGCGCGAGATCGTCGAGACGCTGGCGAAGGACGCGCTCCTGGAGTTCAGCGCGGCACCGCCGAGCGGCGACGCGTGGACCTCGCGCTACCCGGCCGCGAAGGACATCTCCGACCTCGTCTTCACCTCCACCCTCCCGCTGGCGGGTTCGGAGCCGGCCGAGCCCGAGGCCGAACCGGAGGCGGAAGCCGCCGCCGAACCGGAGGTTCCCGAGGTTCCGGCGGAAGCCGAGCCGGAGGTTCCCGAAGAGGACGTCGAGCCCGAGGACGTCGAGGAATCGGCGGAAACCGCCGACCAGCCAGAGGCGGAAGCCGCCGCGGCGCCCGAGATCGTCGAGGAACCGGCCGAACCGGAGGCCGAACCCGTCGCCGACCCGGCCGAGCTCCGCCCGAACCGCATCCTGGGCTTCCTGCTCGGCGGCGCCGCCGGGGACGCGCTCGGCTACCCGATCGAGGACGACTCGCTGCAGGACATCCGCCGCAAGTACGGCGTGGCGGGGCTGACCGACTTCGTCGACGCCCACCGGCCCGGCGGCTCGATCAGCGACGAGACCCAGATGACGCTGTTCACCCTGGAAGGCCTCATCCGGGCGAGCATCCGCCGCCGGCTCTTCGGCGAGAACGAGCCCACCACGCAGGTGCAGCACGCCTACCAGCGCTGGCTGCACACCCAGGGCTTCGACTGGCGGGAAGCCGGCGGGCCGCTGGCCGCGAACCCGCCGGACGGCTGGCTGATCAAGCAGAAGGGCCTGTTCGTCCGCCGCGCGCCCGGCACCACCTGCATACAGGCGTTGCACGGCTACGCCAACGGCAACAAGCAGGGCTCGTTCACCAACCGCCTCAACGACTCGAAGGGCTGCGGCGGCGTGATGCGGGCTGCCCCGGCCGGGTTGTGGTCCGCCGACGCGGCCGAGGTGTTCCAGGTCGGCGCGATGACCGCGGTGCTGACCCACGGCCACCCCAGCGGCTACCTGCCGGCCGGGGCGCTCGCGGTGATCGTCCAGCAGCTGCTGGCGGGCCGGTCGCTGCCCGAGGCGGTGGACCGCGCGCTCACCGAACTGTCCACGTGGGACGGTCACGAGGAGACCAGCGCCGCGCTGCGCCGGGCCATCGAGCTGGCCACCGCGGGCACCCCGACACCGGAGCAGATCCACGAGTTCCTCGGCGAGGGCTGGTTCGGCGAGCAGGCCCTGGCGATCGCGGTGTGCGCGGCGCTGACGCATCCGGAGTCGTTCGCGGACGCGGTGATCCTCGCCGCCAACCACTCCGGCGACAGCGACTCCACCGCGGCGATCTGCGGGAACATCATGGGCGCGGCGCACACCGCGGACGCGATCCCGCAGACTTGGCGCGACAAGCTGGAGCTGCGCGAGGTCATCGAGGCGATGGCCGGCGACGCGATCCAGGAGTTCGGCCCGACCCCGCCGACGGGCGCGGAATGGCTGGAACGCTACCCGATCGGCGAAGCCGAGCCCGCCGCCGTCGAGCCGCCGGTCATCGAGGCGGTCGTCGCGCAGCCCGTCGCCGAGGCGCCGGTCGCGCAGCCCGTCGTCGAAGCGCCGGTCGCGCAGCCCGTCGTCGAAGCGCCGGTCGCGCAGCCCGTCGTCGAAGCGGTCGAAGAGCCCTCGCACGCAGCGGAAACGCCGGAGCCGGAACCCGAGCCGGTTGTTGAGGAGGTCGTCGTCGAGGAACCGGTCCAGGAAGTCCCGGAAGCTCCGGCCGTCGAGGCCTCTGCGGCCGGAGCTCCCATCGCCGAAGTTGCCGCTGCCGATGTCCCGGCGGTCGATGCTCCGGTCGTCGAAGCTGCTGTCGTCGAAGCCCCGGTTGACGAAATCGCCGTCGCGGAGGCGCCGGCCGATGCCGTCGACGAGGCCGACGAGGGCCTGTCGGACGAGGAGCTGCAGCTGCTCAGCGTGTGGCGCAAGTTCCGCGACAACGGCGAAGGGAATTCCGCCGACCTCACGCAGGGCCTGCAGAAGCTGCTCGTCGAGGCCTTCGGCGCGGAACGCGCCGCCCAGCTGATCGGCGAGGCCGCGGCCGAGCCGGAAGCCGAGGCCGAGCTCGCCGCCGAAACCCAGGTGGAGCTCAGCCGGAGCGAGCGGCTCGAAGGCTGCGTGCTGGGCTCCGCCGTCGGCGACGCCCTAGGTGCGCCGTGGATGTTCACCGACCTGCGCAAGATCCTGCGCGAGAACCCTGAAGGCGTCCGTGAGCTCGCCGAGCTCTTCGGCCGTCGCGGCTCGGCCACGGTGTACACGCAGCAGACCACGTTCGTGCTGGACGCGCTGATCAGCTCGCACATCCGCTCGGCCCTGCGCGGCATCGCCGCGCATCGGCCGTCGATGGTGCGCCTGGCCCTGCTGCATTGGATGCACACCCAGGGCGCGCAGGTGTCGAACGAGTCGCTCGGCGGAGTGCTCGCCGAGACCGAAGCCCTTCGCGCGCAACGGTTCCCGGACGAGGCGACGCTGACGGCGTTAGCCCGCTTCGCCGACCGGCGCGACGTCCCCACTCCGGCCAGCCCGCCGAACGCCGCCCGCACCGCGGCCGCCACGGTGCGCGGGGCGGCGGTGGGCTTCGACGCCGCCGACGTGCCGCACGCGATCTCGCTCGGCGCGGAGATCGCCGTGATCACCCACGGCCACCCGGACGGCTACCTGCCCGCGGGCGCGCTGGCCGGCCTGGTGCGCGCGCTGAACAGCGGCCAGACACTCGTCGACGCCGTGCACGTGGTGCTGGCCGAGCTCGACCAGGTGGAAGGCGCCGAGAACACCGCGCAGGGATTGCGCTCGGCGATCCAGATCGCCGGCAGCGGGCCGGCCTCGCCCACCAGCTTCGACGAACTGGGCCTGGGCTGGAACGCGCCGGAGGCCCTGGCCATCGGCGTCGCGGCGGCGCTGTCGCACCCGAACTCCTTCCCCGACGCGGTGTCGCTGGCCGCCACCCACGCCGGGAACACCGCGGCCACCGCAGCCATCTGCGGCAGCCTGATCGGCGCTGCCCGCGGTGCCGAGGAGATCCCCGCGGACTGGGTCGGCGAGCTGGAACTGCGGGAGGTCCTCGCCCAGTTGGTCGCCGACGAGCACCGCGCCCGGACGGAGATCTTCACCGACGCGCCGGCGCCCGACTGGGCCGGGCGCTACCTCGGATAATCCACAGTGGACGAAATAGGGCTCGACGAGACGGAACGAGCGCTGCTGGCGGCCTGGCGCGAGGCGCGCGCGACCAGCCGCCGCGACCCGGTGGAGCAGCGGCTGCTGGACACCTGGCGGCAGTGGCGGCGGCATCCCGCCACCAGGCCGCTGTGGGCGACGGCTCTGCAACACCGGCTCGCCGCGGAAACCCCGCCGGCACCCGCCACCGGCCTGGCCGACCGCAACGGCGCGCTGCCCGAAGCGCCGGGCCGGTTGCTCGGCATGCTGCTCGGCGGCGCGGTCGGCGAGTTCGTCGCGCTCGGGCGGGTCGGTGAGCGCACCACCGCCGTGCTCTTCGTCCTGGAGGGCCTGATCCGCGCGCACACCAACGCGCGGTCGACGGGCGACGGCGACCCGGTCGGCTTCGCCCTCGACGGGCTCCAGCGCTGGCTGCACACCCGGGGCGTGCCGTGGCGCGACTGCGGAGCCGACACCGCCCGGCCCAACGGCTGGCTGGTGGCCGAGCCCGCGCTGCGCGGCACCGACAGCGACGACCCGACGATGCTCACCGCGCTCGCCCGGGTCGCCGCCGGGCACGCCGCCGGTTCCCGGCAACAGCCGATCAACGCCTCGGACACGGCATCCGCCGTGCCGCTCGGTGCGCTGGCAGCGCTGTGGTCGGGCGATCCCGGCACGGTGTTCGCGCTCGGCGGTGACCTCGCCGCGCTCACCCACGGCCATCCCAGCGGCCACAGCCCCGCCAGCGTGCTCGGCGTGACGATGCTGTGGCTGCTGCGCGGGAACTCGCTGCAAACCTCGCTGGGACAAGGGCTTTCCGGCTGGCAGGCGGGACGCACGACGCTGACCCGGGCCATGCGGCTCGGCCGGCTCAGCCCCGCCGGATTCCGCCCCGGGCGGACCCACCTCGACGCGATGTCCGCTGGCCGCAGCGGCCTGGACGCGCTGGCGATCGCGGCCCGGGTCGCCACGGCCTGCGAGGACGACTTCGCCGGCGCCATCGAATCGGCGAGCCTGCACGGCGGCGACGCGGCCGCGCTGTGCGGGCAGCTGCTCGGCGCGCTGCACGGCCCGACGGCGATTCCGTCGCAATGGCGGGAGAAGCTGCCGATCACCGAGCTGGTCGAGCGGATTTCCGCGGACGCAGCAACGGAATTCGGCCCGTACCCGGACGAATCCGACCGGTGGCAGCACCGCTATCCGACCACCGAATCCGCCGAGCCCCAAGCATCGTCCACGACGGACTACCGAACCGGGCTGACCGCGGTGCCCCGGCTGGCCGCGTCCCGCGACCGGTTCCTCGGCGCGGTGCTCGGCTGCGCGGTCGGCGAGGCGCTCGGCATGCCCATCGCCGCGGACGGCTGGGACGAGATCCGGGCCCGGCACGGCGCGGACGGCCTCACCGACTACATCCCGGCCGGGCACCCCTCGGGACGGCTCGGCAGCGACACCCAGCTGCTGCTGTTCTCGCTGGAGGGCACGATCCGAGCCAACGTCGCGCGCCGCACCACCGGCACCGACGACCCGGCCCGGCACATCCAGCACGCCTACCAGCGCTGGCTGCACACCCAGCACCTGAGCTGGCCGCGCGCGGCCGGCGAGTTCCTGGGCGGCACCCCGGAGCCGGACGGCTGGCTGGTGCGCCAGCGGGCGTTGTTCCAGACGCGCAACCCGGGCCGCACCATGATGCGCACGCTCATCGCGTTCGCCAAGGGCCAGCAGCGGATGGGCTCGCCGGACCACCCGGTCAGCGACTCGCAGGGCAGCAGCGCGATCATGCGGGCGGTGCCGGCCGCGCTGTGGAGCAACGACCCGGCGGAGGTCTTCCACGTCGGCATGAGAACCGCGGCGCTCACCCATGGACACCCGGCGGCCTGGCTGAGCGCGGGCGCGCTGGCGTTCCTGGTGTCGCGGCTGATGAACGGCGAGCCGCTGACCGCGGCGGTCGATGCGGCGCTGGAAGAGCTCACCCCGCACACCGGGCACGAGGAAGTCAGCCGCCGCATCTCCGCAGCGGTGCGGCTGGCCCGCAGCGGTCGCGTGCCGCCAGGCGATCTCGAGCGCGCCCTGGGCAGCGGATCGACTGCGGCCGAAGCGCTGGGCATCGGGCTGTACGCGGCGCTGGCCTGCGACGGGGACTTCGACGCGGCGCTGCCGGTGGCGGTGAACCACTCGGGGAACAGCGCGACGACGGGAGCGGTCTGCGGCAGCCTGATCGGCGCGGCGTCCGGCGCGGAGCGGATCCCGGAGCGCTGGACGGTGGAGCTGGAGCTCTACGACGTGATCGAGCGCCTCGCCCACGACGCGGTCCTGGAGTTCGGCCCCCGCCCACCCGAGTGGGCAGACCGCTACCCGCTGACGTGACGCCCAAGGCTCGTGAGTGAAAGTTCCGGTTCTTACCGGAACGACCACTCACGAGCGGCGAAGCCGCGTGGTGGCCGACCTGCCCCCGGGACCGTGGCCACGCACGGTCACATCTCTGCTGGTCAGGACCCGTGAGTACTTTGGGCTGCTATAGCGACTCAAAGTACTCACGGCCCGTGACCTGCGGTGGAGGCGTCGCGCCTGGGGTCGAAGTGGGATGTTGCTCACTCGCCCGCCGGGGCTAACGACGGTTAACGTGCCTGTCATGGATGAACTCGTGCACCTCGCCGTCGCCGACGGCATCGCGACGATCACGCTGGACTCGCCGCACAACCGCAACGCGCTGTCCGCGCAGCTGCGGCGCGAACTGCGGGACCACCTGAGCGCGGCGATCGCCGACGACGCGGTGCGCGTGATCGTCCTGGACCACACCGGCAAGGTGTTCTGCGCCGGGATGGACCTCAAGGAATCGCGCTCGGCCGACTCCGAGAAGCAGGGCGTCAACGAGTTCCCGGCGATCCTGGAGCAGATCTGGACCAGCCCGAAGCCGGTGGTCGCCAAGCTCGCCGGGCCGGCCCGCGCCGGCGGCGTAGGCATCGCCGCGGCCTGCGACATCGCAGTCGCGGTGGACACGGCGACCTTCGCGTTCTCCGAGGTTCGCATCGGTGTCGTGCCTGCGGTGATCTCGGTGACGGTGCTGCCGCGTCTCAACGCCCGTCAGGCGCACGAGCTGTTCCTGACCGGCGAGACCTTCGACGCCCGCCGCGCCGCCGAAATCGGCCTGCTCAACTCCGCGGTCGCCGCCGACGAGCTGGACGCGGAGGTCAAGCGCTACACCGACATGCTCGCCCTGGGCGCGCCGAACGCGTTGGCGGCCACGAAGGAAATGCTCATCGGCCAGCGCCCGTCGAGCATGGGCGAGGCGTTCGCGCAGATGCTGGAGCTGTCGGCGAAGCACTTCGCGGGCGAGGAAGGTCAAGAGGGCATGCGGGCCTTCGCGGAGAAGCGCAAGCCCGCCTGGGTGCCCGACGCCCTGAAGTGACGCTCAGGCGCCTTCGCCGCCGATCCGCTCGCGCCACGGTCCCTTGGCCAGCAGCCAGTGCGGAACGAGCCTGACCGGGAACGGGAAATCGGTGGCGAAGACGTCCTCGCCGAGAGCCTGCTGCGCTTCCCTGTACTCGCTGTCCTTCAGCCGAAGCTCGACGATCACCGGCTTTTCCTCGGTCGTCGTGATGATCCAGTACGCCTCGATACCGAACGCGGCATTCTCGCCGCTTGGTGTGATGATCACGAAGGATGCTCTCCGGCGAGACGACCTCTACTGCGAGGAGCGGGGGACGCGTGAGATGCAGTTCGTCATCCTCATCGCGACGTACCAGCACGTCCGGGATGCGGTGGTGGGTTCGATCGGCGTTGAGGTTGATACCGGCTCCCGGCAGGACCTCGTACTCGTCAGGAGCCGAATCGGTGAGAAGGTACGCCAGCCTGTTCACGATGCGCGAATGCTTCCGCGCCGGCGACGGAGACACGTCAAGCCTCCCGTCGACCAGCTCGTAGCGGCGTCCGTCGTCGGGTAGCCGCTCCAAGTCGTCGACGGTCATCGGTCGTGCTGCTCGTGCGCCCGCATGTTCACGACAGTCATACTGCCTCCCGTTCTGTACGGGAGGCAGTATTGCGAGGCGCGTCTGATCACCAACGGGCGATCAGGACCTGGTCAGCACCGCCGTGAACTCGCGGCCGCAGATGGGGTGCTCGGAGGCGTCGCGGAGCACCGCGTTGATCCGGCCGAAGGCCTTCGGGTCGTGCTCCGCCAGCGCCTGGAAGCCCGACCAGACCAGCACGTGCTCGCCCTCCGGCAGCCAGGACAGGTCCGTCAGGCAGTCGTAGAGGGCGTCCAGGTTGCGGCCCGTCCACTCCGGGAAGTTCAGCACCGCGGCGATCCCGTCCAGCGTGGTCCGCTTGCTGATCAGGTCGGAGCCGTCCAGCACGTGCGCGACCGCGCCCCGTTGCTCGGCTTCCTGCACGGCCTCGCGCGCAGTGATGTCGGCGGACGGCTGCTCCACCTCGCTCACCGTCGGCTCCTTCCGCACCTTGCTGGCCCACTTCGTCGCAAACATCGCACTCAACCCGCGGCGTCGACAACCACAAATGACTCGTAATGATCGCTCGTGTAGTAAAGCTCGGAATGGCTGCCGGTGACCAGCCGCTGGGCGCCGCGATCTTTGGAACCCGGCGTCGGCACGGTGTACTCGTGGTAGTAACCCGACTTCTGGTCCGGCAGGACGCCTTCCCGGTTGCCGAACACCGAGCCGTCCTTGCCCGGGTACGGGAACGGGCCGCCCTTGATGATCAGCTGCCAGGTCTTCCCGGCCTCCGGCGGCAGCGTGGACAGCGCCTTGACCGGCAGGCCGGACTCCGCACCGGGCACGGCCCGCTGCTGCGTCGCCGCGCTGGGATCGACCTCCACGTAGTCGCGGACGAACCAGCCGATGACGACCAGGGCGATCAGCCCCACCAACGCCACCGAGATGCGCTTGCGCGACGTCACGCCGCCGTCCCCTTCCGCCCGGTCTCGCCGTCCCGGCGTCCGACCGGGGGTTCCGCGTCGCGAACCCTCGTCAGCTTCGCGCCGAGGCGGTCGATGCCGCGGTCGATCACGCGGGCGAGCCCCCAGCACAACGGCAGCAGCACCGCCAGCACCAGCGTCACCTGCAGCGGGTAGACGAGCTGCACGAGCCACAGCTCGACGCCGTCGTACCACTCGACCAGCCACTCCAACACAGAGCGTCAGGGTACGCCCGGTCCGATGACGCCGTGCGCCGCCCCGGCCCCATCCGCGACTACCGCACGTGCACATGTCTCCGCAGGACGGCACGGTTTCGCGAGGAACCCACCGCCACCTGGGAGAACGGGAATTCCTCGCGAAACCGACATCGACCGTCAGCTCTGGTCGGAGTGCTCCCGGACGGACTTGATGATGGCGCCGAAGTCCAGGTCGCCGCCGCCCTCCTCGTTGAACCGCTGGTAGAGCTCGGTGGCCAGGCGGCCGATCGCGGCGTCGGTGCCGCTCTGCTCCGCCGCCGAGGTTGCCAGCCTGAGGTCCTTGAGCATCAGCGCCGCGGCGAAGCCGGGCTCGTAGTCGTGGTTGGCCCGGCTGGTCTCCACCAGGTCCGGCACCGGGCAGTTGGTGGTCAGCGCCCAGCACTGCCCGGTCGAGATGGACGCCACGTCGTAGAGCGCCTGGTGCGACAGCCCAAGCCGCTCCCCCAGCACGAACGCCTCGCTCACCGCGACCATGGACGCGCCGAGGATGAGGTTGTTGCACATCTTGGTGACCTGGCCGTTGCCGGGCCCGCCGCAGTGGATCACCTTGCGCGCCATCGGTTCCAGCAGCGGTTCGGCGCGGTGGAAGTCCTCCTCGGAGCCGCCCACCATGAACGTCAGGGTGCCCGCCTCGGCGCCGGCGGTGCCGCCGGAGACCGGGGCGTCGATCGAGCCGAAGCCCGCCTCGGCGGCCCGCTCGTGCGCCCGGCGGGCGTCCGCGACGTCAACGGTGGACGAGTCGACGAGCAGGGTGCCGGGCTTCGCCGCGGCGAGCACCTCGTCGTAGCAGGCCAGCACGTGCTTGCCGCTGGGCAGCATGGTGATCACCGCGTCGGCGCCGGCGGCGGCCTCGGCCACCGATGCGACGGTGGTCACGCCGTGCCGGTCGGCGACCTCCAGCGCCGCCGGGATCAGGTCGAACCCCTGCACCGCGTGACCGGCCTTGACGAGGTTCGCCGACATCGGGCCGCCCATGTGGCCCAGCCCGATGAATCCGATGACAGCCATTGTCATTTTCCCCTTCTGCGCTGGAACTTCCGTCAAGGCCGCCGCGGATCAGCCGAACAGGTTCGGCTCGCCCGCGACCGGTTCGAAGAACTTCTCCACCCGAGATTCGTCCACATCGGACAGCTGTGCCGGCGACCACTGCGGGTTGCGGTCCTTGTCCACCAGCGTTGCGCGCACGCCCTCGACGAAGTCGCCGATGCGCACGCACGCCATGGCCAGCCGGTATTCCTGGACGAGGGCCTCTTCCAGCGAGCCGTAGTCGCTGCGCAGGGCCTTCAGGGTGACCTTGAGCGCGGTCGGCGACTTGTGCCCGATCGCCTCGACGGTCTCGCGGGCGGCTTCTTCCGGCCGCTCGCGCAGGCGCCGCAGAATCTCCTCGACGCTGTCCGCCGAGTACGCCGCGTCGATCCACTCCCGCTGCGCGGCCAGCGGTGCCTCCGGCGCGGGTTCGGAGAACTTCTGCAGCACCTCGTCCACCTCGCCGCCGGCCAGCGCCTCGACGAGTTCCGGCAGGTTCGCGCTGTTGACGTAGTAGTCGGCGATCCCGCAGTAGAGCGCGTCGACGCCGCTGACCGGCGCGCCGGTCAGCGCCAGGTGCGTGCCGAGCTCGCCGGGAGTGCGGGAGAGCAGGTAGGTGCCGCCGACGTCGGGGATGAAACCGATGCCGACCTCGGGCATGCCGACCTTGGAGCGCTCGGTGACCACCCGGTGCGAGCCGTGCGCGGAGATGCCGACGCCGCCGCCCATGCAGATGCCGTCCATGATCCCGATGACCGGCTTCGGATAGCCCGCCAGGGCCGAGTTGAGCTGGTACTCCTCGGCCCAGAACGCGGCGGGCAGCGACTCGTCACCGGCCTTCGCCGCGTCGTGCAGGGCGCGGACGTCGCCACCCGCGCACAGCCCGCGCTCGCCGGCCCCGTCGATCAGGATCGCCTGGATGTGCTCGGCGGTGCGCCACTGCTCCACCGCCTGCGCCATCGCCCGGACCATCCCCAGCGTCAGCGAGTTGAGCGCCTTGGGGCGGTTGAGCGTGATCCGGCCGAGCGAGCCCTGTTCGCGAACCAGGATCTCGGGCTCCGTCATGATGCGACTCCAAGTTTCTGTCAATGTGCGCGGAACGGCTTGCGCGGCGGTGCGAGTCGCGAACATGACCGCCCGGCTCGCGTTGTGCACACCGCACCCCCCGATCCGTGCAACTGATGCGCTGCCCGCCCGGCCCGTCGGCGGTCAGGCCGCCAGCAGTCCCCGGGAGATGATCAGCCGCATGATTTCGTTGGTACCTTCCAGGATCTGATGCACCCGCAGGTCGCGGACGATCTTCTCCAGGCCGTACTCGGCAAGGTAGCCGTAACCACCGTGGATCTGAAGTGCCTCGTTGGCCACCGCGAATCCCGCGTCGGTGGCCAGTCGCTTGGCCATCGCGCACAACCGGGTGGCCGCCGGGTCCTTGACGTCCAGCGCCCACGCAGCCCGCCACAACAGCAGCCGGGCGGCCTCCAGTTCGGTGGCCATGTCGGCGAGCTTGAACTGCAGCACCTGGAACTCGCTGAGCTTGGCGCCGAAGGCGCTGCGTTCCCGCACGTAGGCGAGGCTCTTGTCGAGAGCGGTTTGCGCGCCGCCGAGCGAGCACGCGGCGATGCTGAGCCGGCCGCCGTCCAGGCCGGTCATGGCGATCCGGAAGCCGATGCCCTCGTCGCCGAGCCGCTGGCCGGCGGGCACCCGGACGCCGTCGAAGATCACCTGCCGGGTGGGCTGGGCGTTCCAGCCCATCTTCTTCTCGTTGGCGCCGAAGGACAGGCCCTCGGCGTCGCCCTCGACGATGAAGGTGGAGATGCCCTTCGCGCCGGGTTCACCGGTGCGGGCCATCACCACGTAGACGTCCGAGGTGCCGCCGCCGGAGATGAACTGCTTGACCCCGGTCAGCAGGTAGTCGTCGCCGTCGCGGACCGCACGGGTCTCCAGCGCCGCCGCGTCCGAGCCCGCGCCGGGCTCGGTGAGGCAGTAACTGGCCAGGCGTTCCATCGAGCACAGCCCCGGCAGCCAGTGGGCGCGCTGCTCGGCGGTGCCGAAGCGGTCGATCATGCCCGCGCACATGTTGTGGATGGAGATGTAGGCGGCGATCGACGGGTCGCCGGCGGCCAGCGCCTCGAAGATCAGCACCGAGTCGAACCGGCTCAGCCCGCTGCCGCCGACCGATTCGTCGACGTAGATGCCGCCGATGCCGAGCTGCCCGGCGGCGCGCAGCGCCTCGACGGGGAAGTGCTTGGCCTGATCCCATTCGATGGCGTGCGGGGCGAGTTGTTCGGTGGCGAACTCCCGCGCGGTCTGCTGGATCGCGCGCTGGTCCTCGGTGAGCTCGAACGGCGACACCGGACCGGCTACGGCTGCAACGGACACGTCCACTCCCTTCCCCGTGAGCGATTTCGCGCCTACCGGCGCGGGTGCGGCGGCGATTTCACGCGAAACCGCCGCCGCACCCACCCGGTTCAGTGCATCGTCGGAATGGTGAAGCTGGCGCCTTCCTTGAGGCCGGAGGGCCAGCGCGAGGTGACCGTCTTGGTCTTGGTGTAGAAGCGGATCGAGTCCGGCCCGTGCTGGTTGAGGTCGCCGAATCCGGACCGCTTCCAGCCACCGAAGGTGTGGTAGGCGATCGGCACCGGGATCGGCACGTTGACACCGACCATGCCGGTGTTGACGCGGGAGACGAACTCGCGCGCCGCGTCGCCGTCGCGGGTGTAGATCGCCACGCCGTTGCCGTACTCGTTCTCACTGGGCAGCCGGACCGCCTCGTCGTAGTCGGCGGCGCGGACCACCGACAGCACCGGCCCGAAGATCTCCTCCTGGTAGATCCGCATGTCCGGGGTGACGTGGTCGAACAGCGAGGCGCCCAGGAAGAACCCGTCCTCGTGCCCGGCGAGCTTGAAGTCCCGGCCGTCGACCAGCAGCTTCGCGCCTTCGTCGACGCCGACGCCGATCAGGTCGCGGACCCGCTGCCAGGCCTGCTTGGTCACCAGCGGGCCGAAGTCGGCGGCCTCGTCGAAGCTGGTGCCGATCGTCAGCTGGTGCACCCGCTCGACGAGCTTCTCGACCAACGCGTTGGCGGTGGCCTCGCCGACCGGCACGGCGACCGAGATCGCCATGCAACGCTCCCCGGCGGAGCCGTAGCCGGCGCCGATCAGGGCGTCGGTGGCCTGGTCGAGGTCGGCATCGGGCATCACGATCAGGTGGTTCTTGGCGCCGCCGAAGCACTGCGCGCGCTTCCCGTGGGCCGCGGCGGTCGTGTAGATGTACTCGGCGATCGCCGACGAGCCGACGAACCCGACGGCCTCGACGCGAGGTTCGGTCAGGATCGCGTCCACCGCGGTCTTGTCGCCGTTGACCACGTTGAAGATCCCCGGCGGCAGCCCGGCCTCGATGAACAGCTCGGCCAGCCTCAGCGGCACCGAGGGATCGCGTTCGGAGGGCTTGAGCACGAACGCGTTGCCGCAGGCGATGGCCGGCGCGGCCTTCCACAGCGGGATCATCGCGGGGAAGTTGAACGGGGTGATGCCGGCGACCACGCCCAGCGGTTGCCGCAGCGAGTACACGTCGATGCCGGTGCCGACGCTCTCGCTGTACTCGCCCTTGAGCAGGTGCGGGATGCCGACGGCGAACTCGACGACCTCCAGGCCGCGCTGGATGTCGCCCTTGGCGTCGGCGACGGTCTTGCCGTGCTCGGAGGCGAGCAGCCGGGCCAGCGAATCCATCTCGTCGTTGACCAGCTGGAGGAACCGCATCAGCACCCGCGCCCGCTTCTGCGGGTTCATCGCGGCCCACGCCGGCTGCGCCTCGGCGGCGTTGTCGACCGCCGCCGCGACCTCCTCCGCCGAGGCCAGCGGCACCCTGGCCTGCACCTGCCCGGTGTTGGGATCGAACACGTCACCGAAGGACCCGGACGTCCCCGCCACGCGCTTGCCGCCGATGAAGTGCTCCAGCTCGTTGGTCATGTCGCAACGCACCTTCCGCCGAACCGGTCGGTAATTAATAGGAAGCCAAACCTTTGGTACTCCAATCTTTCCCAGAAACCAGCCCAATGCAACAGGGTGCGCTGCATCACAGGCCCGATCGGGTCTCGGTCACGGCAGGACTTCAGGCACGCGACGGGAGGCTTGCCGCAGGCAGCCGGCGTTCTCCGCCGCCCCAGGACCTGGCTCACCCAGCCGACAGGCGGGCGCCTGGCCACCAACGACCGCGGAACTTCCGCATCGCCAGAGCTCCGGAGGCGCGACTTCGGGCCGCGTCAGCGATGACTTCACCCGGTCGTAGTGGCCCTTGGCCTTCGCGCGGCTGCCACATCCGGCCATCGAGCACCAGTACCTGTTGCGCGACGTATCGGGGCGCAACTCGGCCTATCTCGCGGTGAAGACCCGACCAGTTCCAGGAAGGCGCGGGCGACTTCCCACACGGGCCGCCAGGCTTTCCGAGTCGACGTCGGGATATTCGATCGGCACACCTCGGCGAGCCCCAACGTCAGCCCGCCGTGCCGCAGCACGCGGTCGAGCTCCCCCTCAGAACCTTCGTCGAGGAACTGCCGGATCACGGTTCGAACCTCGAGCACCTGCTCACCCCGGACCGCATCGGCTTCGGCCGGTCCGCGATGCCGCCGTTCGACCGAGTTCGAATACAGCTTCGAGCAGCCGACCCGCACGACGCTGGACCTGCTGGACCGGAGCAGGCCCGCTCGGACCGCCCGGGCAACAAGGAGCTCCGGCTCCAGCTGTTCTGGGGCCACCGATCAACCCGGCCTTCCAGGAGCTCTTCCGCACCCGCCGACCGCCAGCCTTGATCATCCGGGTCGAGCACAACGAGATCTTCGGCCCCGACGGCGCTCGCACCCTTCCCGCCGAGATCCACCTCATCGACGCCGGCCACTTCGCCCTGGAGACCCACGGACCGGAGATCGCCGCCCACATCCGCGCGTTCCTCCGCCGGATCGGGTGATCCTTATCGGCTGGAGGATTCCTTTGCCCGACCTGCCGGCCAGAGGCGGCCTCCACCGCACGCCGTCCACTCAGGACGGTCAGGACTTGAAGTGCTTTTCCAGGATGGCTTCGAGGTCGGCACCGAGCGGGATCTCGTCGGCCGCCGAGACCCAGGCGTAGGCGTCGTGCTCGGTCAGCCGCACGTCTTCGGTCGTGGTGACGGTGACCGACCAGGTGTGCTGGCGGTTGTACGTGCCGCTCCGGGTGACGTAGTCGAACGCGCCGAGGTATCCGGTGATCTCGGCGATCCGGAGGCTGGTTTCCTCGACCACCTCGCGGTGCAGCGCGGTGTTCAGGTCTTCACCTGGATCGACCTTGCCGCCGGGGAATTCCCATTCGCCGCCACGGGAATCCGTCTCGCGACGGCGCACCAGCAGGACCCGCCCGCCAGCGTCGATGACAGCCGCGACGATCTGCTGCTGCACGCCGTCGGCAGCGTCTCGGCGGGCCAGATCGGCCACTTCGGCCAGGTGCATGCGGACCGTCCTCCCGGGCTCTTCGCCACCGTACCGGGCCACCCCGGCGACTCGCACGCCCCTACACGGCCGAGACGAGGGAGGCGGACATCCGCCGGACCACTTCCAGCGCTCCGGGTTCGAGCGAGTAGCAGATCTGGGTGCCGTCCCGGCGGGTTCGCACCAGCCCGGCCTCGCGCAACGTGCGCAGATGACCGGAGATCGTCGGCTGGCTCACCCCGAAGTACTCGGTGAAGTCGCAGGCGCAGATCTCGCCCTCGCGGCGCAGCCGGTCGAGGACGCCGAGCCGGATGGGATGCCCCATCGCCCGGAACAGGCCGGCGGTGTGCGCCAGATCATCGTTGCCCACCCGGACATCGTATCGCTATTCTCCTATATACAGAGAATAGGGATTTACCTATATAGGAGGATGTCGATGACGTCCGGTGTGAACGAACTGGTCCTTGAGGTGACGGACCTGGCCGCCTCGGAGCGCTTCTACACCGAGGTGCTCGGTTTCCCGGTCATCGAACGCTGGGAAGGCGACCACTGGCGCAACCGCGAAGCGGTGTGGGTGCTGGCCGGTGCCACCAGGATCGGCCTGTGGAAGCCGGCGCTGGGCATCGCCCGCGCTCGGGGCGGCGTGCACGTCCACTACGCCCTGTCGGTGAGCGACAGCGAGTACGACGCGACCGTCGAGCGGATTCGCGCACGCGGTGCAACGGTCGACGAGGTGGAGTTCGGCCCGGGCAACGCCCGCTCGGCGTACGTGGCCGACCCAGACCACAACGTCGTCGAGTTCTGGACCTGGGACGTGAAGCAGGGCAGCCCCGGGGCGCCGAGCGCGATCAGCGAAGACGTCTTCGGGCTCTAGCGGACCAGCGAGTCCTTTGGGTTGCCGTCGCAGCCTGAAGGACTCGCGGGGCCGCTCAGCTGCCGCAGAACAGCCCACTGCTCGCGGGTTTTCCCTTCAGGTACAACGGTTTCGCTGCAGACGATCTCCTGCGCCACGGGACCGCCACATGACATCGGCGAGCTGTCCACAAAGAACAGCCGGGCCCGATCGAAAACGCGTTCAGCCCTGGCGGCCGATCGCGGCGCGCTGAGCAGGCCTGACGGGCTTACCCTGCAACGCATGCCCCCCGAGTCGCCGGACGTCTGGGCAATGGCCGACCTGGCCACGCCGTTCGCGGTTCGCACCGCGGCCACCCTCCGGGTGCCCGACGTGGTCAAGGACGGCCCGCTCCCGCTCGCCGAGATCGCGCACCGCTGCAAGGCCGAGGCCGATCCGCTCGGGCGCGTGCTGCGATTCCTGGTGTACCGCGACATGTTCACCGAACCCGAACCGGACGTCTTCGGCCCGAACGACGCCTCGGAGGCGCTGCGCAGCGACCTCGCCGACGGCCCGCAGCCCTGGCTGGACCTGGACGGCGCCATCGGCCGCGCCGACCTCGCATTCGTCGAGCTCATCGAGCAGGTCCGCGGCCGCCACCCCGCCTATCCGGCCGCATTCGGCCGATCTTTCTGGGAGGACCTGGCGCACAACCCACAGCTGTCGGACTCGTTCGACGCCCTGATGGAGACCAAGACATACGGGATCGCGCCGCTGATCGCCGTCGCGCACGACTGGAGCGCATACGCCCGGATCGCCGACGTCGGCGGCGGCAAGGGCGTGCTGCTCGCCGAGATCCTCCGGGCCAACCCGAAGGCGCGCGGCATCCTGATCGACCTGATGGGACCGGCCCGCAACGCCGCCGACTACCTGCGAGAACAGGGAGTCGGCGATCGCGCCGAAGTGGTCACCGCGAGCTTCTTCGACCCGCTGCCCATCCGGGCCGACGCGGTGGTGGTCTGCGACGTCCTCGGCGACTGGGACGATGAGGACGCCACCCGCATCCTCGAGCACTGCAAGCAGGCGATCGACCCGGGCGGGCGATTGCTGATCATTGAACTGCTGCCCGACCGGGACCAGATGGCGCTGTTCACCGAGATGGACCTGCGGATGATGATCTACGTCGGCGGCCGGATGCGCGATCTCGACCGAACCCAGCTGGTCGCGGCGGCGGCCGGGCTCACCGTCGAGGACTTCACGCCGCTGGACAACGGCTACGCCATCGTCGAATGCCGCCCCGAACGGTAGCGCTGCACTCTCGCGGCGATCGACTCCCGCCACTTCTCCGGCAGATCGGCCAGGCCACCCGCGACATGCTCGGCCAGGTCTCCGCGATCCTGCATCTTCAGGGCGAACACCTCGGCCACCTGCACCCCGTGCTCCGGCCGGGAGAGCACCTCGACCGCATCGCCGGCCGTGATCTCGCCCGGCTCCTCCACCGCCAGGTACGCGCCGGTCCGGCCGTGTTCGGTGAACTGCTTGACCAAGCCCTTGGCGTCCCAGAACCCGGCGAAAACCCGGCACGGTGTGCGCGGCCCCGTAACCCGCAGCACCGCCCCGCCTATCCGCCACCGCTCACCGATCACCGCGGAACTGCTGTCACACCCCACCAACGTGAGGTTCTCGCCGGCATTGCCGGGAACCAGCTCGCGCCCCAGCTCCCGCGACCAGTACCGGAGCTCCTCGCTGTCGAACGCGTAGGCCGCCTGATACCAAGCCCCGTGGTGCTTCACGTCGCACACCGCGTCGCCGCGCACCCCGGCCTGCTCGAACCGCACCGGTTCCCCGGCCGGGCGCTTGTCGATACCGCTGCGCCCGACGCGCCCGGTCCAATCCCCGGTCCGCACCACCGCGAGGTTCGCCGACTGCACAATCCCCATGGCCCCAACCTACGCGGGCGACCAGCGGAACTGAGCGAGTATCCGCTGAAAACGGCACTTCCGAACGGTAACCGACCCGTCACGCGGAGCTCGGCCGACGAGGCCGAAATTCCGCCCCGCCGAGCAGCGCCGCGACTCCACCGAGCCACTTGCACGCGGTTTCCTTGGGGCCTCCCCTCCCTCCCCCCACCCTCCCCATTGCTGCCGCGCGGCAGTGTTCGGTTGATCGCGCCCGGTTGTCGGGCGGGCGCGATCAACGCCGTGGCTACAGCCGGGCGCTGGCCTGCTGCAGTGCCAGGCGGGCCTCCTCGGTCAGGCGGCGCACCAGTTCCGCTGCGGGCAGCGGGCGCGTTCGGGCGTAGGTTTGGCCCGCCCACAACGACATCAGCTCCGCGTCACCAGCCTTGCCCGCCGCACCCCGCATCGGCTTCGTCAGGTTGTTCAGCTGCGGGTACGCCGCCGGGGCGTCACCGTTGTCGGCCAGGAACCGGTTCACCAGTCCCCGCGCCGGGCGGCCGCTGAACGCCCGCGTCAGCGCGGTTTCCCGTTGCCCCGCCGCGATTTCGGCGCGCTGCATCGGCTGTGTGCCCGCCTCGTCGCACACCAGGAACGCAGTGCCCAACTGCGCCGACACCGCGCCCGCGGCCAGCACCGCCGCGACATCCGCACCGTGCACCAGGCCACCCGCCGCGATGATCGGCAGATCGACCTCGGCCTGGATCAGCCGGATCGCCGCCAACAGGCCGAACAGCTGCCCGCCGCCCGGCAACGTCGGATCGTCGTTGAACACCGCGCGATGCCCGCCGGCCTCCATGCCCTGCACGCACAGCAGGTCCGCCTCCACGTCAGCGGCAGCGCGCGCCTCCTGCGGCGTCGTGACCGTGGCCACGACCTCGGAACCCGCCTCGTGCAGCCGATCCACAATGGACCTATCGGGCAGCCCGAAGGTGAACGACACGACCGGGATCCGCTCCGCGATCACCACCTCGACCTTGGCCGGATAGTTGTCGTCGTCCCAGCTCGGCGAGCCCGCCTCGGCCCCGTGCCGCGCGGCGGACGCCTCGACCCGCGCCCGGTAGTCGGCGAGATCAAGATCCCGCCGCTCGCCCGGGACGAAGAGGTTCACCCCGAACGGCTCCGACGTGAGCGCGCGCATCCCCGCGATCTGAGCGGTCAGCGCGTCCGCCGACAGGTACCCGGCGGCCAGGAAACCGAGGCCGCCCTCGGCGCTCACGGCCGCAGCCAGTTCCGGCGTGGAAGCACCGCCCGCCATCGGCGCGGCGATCAGAGGAATTCGTCGCTCTGCGATCATGTTTCGACGGTAGTCCCGCCCTCATCGAGAGCGCATCAGAGCATCGCGCACACCACAACGTCACCCGCGCGGCCCACCATCCGGAGCCGACGGCTCAATCTTGCGTGATCCGGCACTCTTTCAGCGGCATTTCTCCTTTCGTTTGGGCATAACGGAGTTGAGGAGCTGATCGGAAAGGCACCCCCCATGCGAACCACCACGCGCGACGGCCTCGCGCTCCGCGCCGCCAGCAATGCAGACACCCCGGCGCTCGCCGAACTGCTCAGCGCGTCATACCGCGACGAGCCCCGGATGGCCGCGCTGCTGCCGCTCCAGGCGCAGCGAGAAGCAAAGCTCCGTGCACTGTTCTCCCTTCTGCTGAACCAAGACCACCTCGACCACGGCACCGAGATCGCCGAGCTGAACGGGCACCCGCAGGCCGTCGCGGTGTGGGATCGGCCGGGCAGCCAAGCCGCCCCGCTCGGCCGACGCCTCGTCCACCTCCCGGCGCTGCTGTCGGTGTTCCGCTGGCGGCTCCCCGAAACCGGGCGGGCGATCCAGGCGTTCAACGCCACCGACAGCCACCGGCCAGACGAACCGCACTGGCACCTGGCCGCGATCGGCACCACACCGCACGCTCGCGGTCGCGGCATCGGTCGCGCCCTGCTGGAGTCCGGGCTGGCGCGTGCCGACGCCCACGACACCCCGGTCTACCTGGAAGCCACGGCGCACGCCGCGGTCGACCGCTTCGAACGGTTCGGGTTCCGCGTGATCCACGAGTACCCGGTCGCCGGCGGCCTCACCGTCTACGGCATGTGGCGCCCGGTCGCCCGCTGACCTGCCAGGACCAGCCGCGTCAGGGTCGCAACCCGGCGACCAGATCGACCGGGGCGAACCGGACCGGGAATGGTCGTTTCGGCTCGAACAGCTCGTCGCCCACCACTCGCGCCACCCGCTGGTAGTCGCTGCCGCCAACCAGCTCCCAAGCCGTCACCGACGGCACCTCCAGATCCGGATCGACCAGCCAGAAGTGCTGGGTGCCCAGCCTGGCGTGGGCCGCCTTGCGCAGGCTGATGTCGTTCAGACGGCTGCTCGGCGACGCGACCTCCACCGCGAGCACCGGCGCGGCCTGCAGGTTCCTCATCGTCAGGTCGGTATAGCGCGCGACCAGGACGTCCGGCCGCAACTCGGTCCACAGGTCCTGGCGCACCGCGAACGGCGCGGCCAGCACCCGGTATTCGGGCGGACTCGCCCGATGCAGCTGGACGAACAACGCCCCGAGCGCCTCCTGGTGCGGCCAACCCGGCACCGGGCCCACCAGCAGCTCGCCGTCGACGAGTTCGTACCGGCGACCGTCCTCCGGAAACGCCTCCAGGTCCTGGACCGTGAACCGACGCCCGCCAAGATCGATAGACATCGCGTGCTCCTCCGCTCTCGTGCAACGCCCCGAGGTTTCGGGGTCTCGCATATAAAGAGGAGCGAAGGACCCGTACAGATACAGCCGACGCCGATGATCACTGGATCGGGCAAGAAAAAAGTGGGCGGGAACCCGACGCCTGGGTTCCCGCCCACTCGCACCATCGCGATTTTCCGACACCCCGCCACAGGGCCGCTGGTGCGTCTAGGGCGTGGTCGGCGCGCTGCCCGCGCGCCGACCACGGATTCAATTGGTCAGCCGGATCAGTGGAACTGGGCGGTCTCGGTCGAACCGGCCAGCGCGGTGGTCGAGGAGTCCGGGCTCACCGCGGTGCTGATCAGGTCGAAGTAGCCGGTGCCCGCCTCGCGCTGGTGCCGGGTCGCGGTGTAGCCGCGGGACTCCGAGGCGAACTCGCGCTCCTGCAGGTCCACATAGGACGTCATGCCGTCCGCCGCGTAGCCCTTGGCCAGGTCGAACATGCTGTAGTTCAGCGCGTGGAAGCCGGCCAGCGTGATGAACTGGAACTTGTAGCCCATGTGGCCGAGTTCGCGCTGGAACTTGGCGATGGTGCTGTCGTCCAGGTTCTTCTTCCAGTTGAACGACGGCGAGCAGTTGTAGGCCAGCATCTGCTCCGGGAACTTGTCCTTGACGGCCTCGGCGAACCGGCGCGCGACCTCCAGATCCGGGGTGGAGGTCTCCATCCAGATCAGGTCCGAGTGCGGCGCGTAGGCCAGGGCGCGGGTGATGCACGGCTCGATGCCGTTGCGCACCTTGTAGAAGCCCTCCGGAGTGCGCTCCCCGGTGACGTACTGCTGGTCGCGCTCGTCGATGTCGCTGGTCAGCAGCGTCGCGGCCTGCGCGTCGGTGCGGGCGATGACCAGGCTGGGGACACCGGCGACGTCGGCGGCCAAGCGCGCGGCGTTGAGGGTCTTGACGTGCTGACCGGTGGGGATGAGCACCTTGCCGCCGAGGTGGCCGCACTTCTTCTCGGAGGCCAGCTGGTCCTCCCAGTGCACGCCCGCGGCGCCGGCCGCGATCATGCCCTTCATCAGCTCGTAGGCGTTGAGCACGCCACCGAAACCGGCCTCGGCGTCGGCGACGATCGGCGCCAGCCAGTGGATGTCCTCGCTCTCACCGCCGGCACCCTGCGGGTCCAGGGCCTCGGACCAGTTGATCTGGTCGGCGCGCTTGAGGGCGTTGTTGATCCGCCGCACGACCGCCGGGACCGAGTTGGCCGGGTAAAGGCTCTGGTCCGGGTAGGTCTCGCCCGCCAGGTTGGCGTCCGCGGCGACCTGCCAGCCGGACAGGTAGATGGCCTGCAGCCCGGCGCGGACCTGCTGCACCGCCTGGTTGCCGGTCAGCGCGCCGAGCGAGTTGACGTAGTCGGTCTCGTGCAGCAGCTTCCACAGCCGCTCACTGCCCTGCCGGGCGAGGGTGTTCTCCTCACGCACGGAACCGCGGAGGCGGATGACCGTCTCGGCCGAGTGCGTGCGCTCGATGCCCTGCCAGCGCGGGTTGGTGTCCCAGTCGCGCTGGAGTTCCTCGATGGCCTGCTTCGCCTGCTCGCGGATGCTCATGATGTTCACCTTCCGGGATCGCCCTGCGGCCTGTTGATCCCAGTCTTGGCCCTGATCCAGCGAAACACGACCAAAATTCCGAGGTAATTTTTGAGTTTTTTCTGCTAACATCAATGCCATGACGGAGTTCGCTACCGAAGAAGACCGTAATTTTTCAACAGAACACGACCTTCTGGTCTTCGGTCAGCGGCTGCGGCACTTGCGCCGGGCGGCCGGGCTCACCCTCGTTGAGCTGGGCGAGCGGGTCGGGCGCGCGCCGTCGCAGCTGTCGCTGTTGGAGAACGGCCACCGCGAGCCGAAGCTGTCGCTGCTGCGCGCGCTGGCCGAAGCGCTGGGCACCTCCGTCGACGAGCTGCTGTCGAAGAAGCCGCCGAACCGGCGCGCCGAGCTGGAGATCGCCGTGGAGAAGGCCCAGCTCGACCCGATCTACCAGCGGCTCGGCGTGCCGCCGCTGAAGGTCGGCAAACGCGTCCCCACCGAGGCCCTGGAACACGTCCTCGCGCTCTACGAGGAACTCAAGCGCCGCGAGACCAAGCAGGTCGCCACGCCCGAAGAAGCCCGCAAGGCCAACGCCGAGCTGCGCGGCATGATGCGCGAGCACGGCAACTACTTCCCCGAGATCGAGAAGACCGCCGCCGACATCCTCGACAAGGTCGGCTACCACGGCGGCCCGCTGTCCGAGGGGATGATCCAGTCGATCGCCACGCACCTCGGCTACGGGCTGCGGTTCGTCACCGACCTGCCCCGCTCGGTGCGCTCGGTGACCGACCTGAAGAACCGGCGGATCTTCCTGCGCCGCGAATCGCTGGGCATGCACAGCCCGCGAACGATCCTGCTGCAGACCCTCGGCCACCTCAGCCTCGGTCACCGGCAGCCCCGCGACTTCGCCGACTTCCTGCGGCAGCGCGTGGAGGCGAACTACTTCGCCGCCGCGGTCCTGGTGCCGGAGCAGACGGCCGTGCCGTTCCTGCAGGACGCGAAGGCAGAACGCGATCTCGCCGTCGAAGACCTGCGCGACGTGTTCTCGGTGTCCTACGAGATGGCCGCGCACCGGTTCACCAACCTCGCCACCCAGTACCTGGACCTCGTCTGCCACTTCGTGCGCAACGACGAGACCGGCATCATCTACAAGGCGTACGAGAACGACGGGCTGGTCTTCCCCAGCGACCCGACAGGCGCCATCGAGGGGCAGCGGATGTGCCGGTACTGGGCGGGACGGCAGGTGTTCGCCTCCTCGGACCGCTACTCGACCTACTACCAGTACACCGACAAGCCCGGCGCCACGCACTGGTGCGTCGCGCACGTCGACCCCAACCGCGGGCGGGACTTCGCGATCACCCTCGGCGTGCCCTACACGGAATCGCGGTGGTTCCGGGGCCGGGACACCAACAACCACTCCAAGTCGAAGTGCCCGAACGGCGAATGCTGCCAGCGTCCGCCGTCGGATCTCGCGAGCCGCTGGGAAGGCATGGTGTGGCCGTCGGCGCGGGCGCACTCGCACGTGCTCGCCGCGCTGCCGTCGGACACCTTCCCCGGCGTGGACGAGGCCGACGTGTACGCGTTCGTGGAAGCGCACCAGGGTTGATCAGCGGCGGTCTCGGCGCCTGAACTCCGGCGACATCCATCCAATGAGGACGGAGTCGTCCGCCTCGGGCGCTGGGCCCGGTGCCGGCGCGGCGAAAGCATCTCGACCGCGCCGCACCGGGCGCAGCGCCCGATCCACGATCCGAAGGAGGAGAATGGGCTCCCGGCCAAGGTTCTCGATCGCCCTGATCCCCGGCGACGGCATCGGCCCCGAACTCGTCGGCAGCGCCGTCGAAGTGCTCCAGGCCGCCTCCGCCGACCTGCACTTCACCACCGAAGACGGCGGCGCCGAAACCTTCCGCCGCACCGGAGCCGCCTTGAGCCCGGAGACGCTGCACCGAATCCGCAACACCTACGACGGTGTCCTCAAAGGCCCGGTCGGCCTGCCCGATGTTCGCCATCCCGACGGCACCGAAGCCGGAGTCCTCGGCGGCATCCTGCGCGGCGGGCTCGACACCTACGCCAACGTCCGCCCGATCACCCTGCTCCCCGGAGCGGCCACCCCGCTGCGCACCGCGGAATCGGGCATCGACTACGTCATCGTGCGCGAGAACACCGAAGGGCTCTACCTCTCCCGAGGGCGCGGTGTCGGCAACGACCGCGCCGTCGCCGACCAGCTGCTCATGACCAGGGAAGGCACCGAGCGCGTGGTCCGCTTCGCGTTCGACCTCGCGCGCCGGAGAAGCGGCGCTCCCGCCGACCGCGTCCGCCGCGTGACCTGCGTGGACAAGAGCAACGTGCTGCGCAGTTTCGCCTTCTTCCGGGCGATCTTCGACGAGATCGCCGACGAGTACCCCGACGTCGAGCGGGACTACCGCTACGCCGACGCCGCCGGGCACGATCTCGTCGCCGATCCCGGGCACTTCGACGTGCTCGTCATGGAGAACTTTCTCGGCGACATCCTCAGCGACGTCGGCGCGGCGACCGTCGGCGGGCTCGGCATGTGCCCGTCCGGCAACATCGGCGACCACGCCGCCTACTTCGAACCCATCCACGGCAGCGCCCCCGCGATCGCCGGACAGGACAAGGCGAACCCGACCTCGCAGATCCTCGCGGCCGCTCTCATGCTGGAGCACTTGGGCGACCGTTCGACTGCGGCGCGCATCAGGAACGCCGTCACCCGGGCATACCGGCAGGGCGACATCCGGCTGCTGCCCAACGGCTGCCCCGAAAGCGGAACCGAAGCCACCACCCGGGCCGTGATCGACGCGCTCGGCGACTGAGCCCCGGCCGCATGCGCAGGCGGTTTGTCGCCGGGGCCTGCCTATTATCCCGGTCGTGATCTCGCACGCCGAAGTTCTCGCCCGCGCGGAGGCCGCGGACGACGCCCTCCCGCTGCTCACCATCGACGAGTTCTTCGTCGGCAACACCGAAGAGGAGTCGATCGCACCGAACCAGTGGGACTACGATCGACCGCCGCTCGCGGAGATCGAGCAACGGCTGCGCGCGCTCGCGGCGGAACCCGGCGTGGCCTGGGTGCGGCTGCAACTGCACGACGACACCCACGAGATCGACGAGATCACCGCCGAAGCCATCGCGATCTGCACCGACCGGGACCCTGACGAGATCGAGGAAATCCTCGACGCGGAATCCCTGCACGCCGATGGCGTCATCGAGGGTTACGCGATCTCGGAACCCGGCGACGAACCACCTGTTCCCGCAGGCAGCCGCGTCCTCTCCCTCGTCTGGGACTGAAACACGACCACCGTCGGCCACGGGCCGTGCAGAGCTCAATTCGCCGCCAGCCGGGCAGCCGACGAGCACTGATCCGCGATCGAGCAGCGCGACGCCAGTTCGGAGAATGTCCAGTGTGGACGCCTAGTCCCGTCGTCAACCGCTGAGCACGCCGCGCAGATATGCCTGCACCACCCGCGAAAGCTCCTCGACGCTGGCCGTGCTGCCGGGCTCCGGTGCATCCAGCGACCGGCTCCCGATGACCCGGTCGAACACCAGCCCCTCGCACAGGCTGACCAGGCCGGCGCCGGCGAACTCCGGATCGGGCGCGCCCAAGGCGATCATCAGCTCGACGGCCAGCGGCCGGGAGAACGCCGCCCGGGCGAGCGGCTCGTGCAGCTCCGCGGCCCCAGCTACCTCCGCTACGAGCGCATACCGGGCGATCGTGTCGCGACGGCGAGGCCCGAGCATCCGATCCAGCTGAACCGCGATCCCGTCGGCCGCGCCACGAACATCCGGCTGCTGATCCGAGACCGGGCCCGCGATCGCGTCGAAATCTGCTCTCGCCCGCACCGCCAACCGCGCCACCGCGGCCTCCAGCAGCGCCCGCCTGGTGCGCACGTAGTACGACGTCGAGCCGCGCGGCAGCCCCAGCCGACCGTCGACGGCCAGGTGCGTCAACGCCCGAACGCCCTGCTCCGCGACGATCTCGATCGCGGCATCCGCGATGCGCGTTCGGCGGTCCTGCTCACACATCGCCCAACCTCCCCAACACCACCCGTACTCTACATCCATAGAGCCTCTACGGCCGCAGAGTAACGGGGAGGGAAGTTGATCGACCGAACCGGATCGCCCGGAGCACTGCGCGCACGCTTCGACCTGGCGGCCACGCAGCAAGGATTCGAACTCGACGACGCGCAGCGACCGGTCGCCGACAAGCTCGCCGCGCTGGGCACCGAGCTGCGGAAGCACTTCCACCGGCCGCGCGGGCTCTACCTGCACGGGCCGGTGGGGCGCGGCAAGAGCTTCCTGGTGAACACGTTCTTCGCCGAAGTCCCCGTCCGCGGCAAACTGCGCGTGCACTTCCACGACTTCTTCGACCGGCTGCACCGCACCGCCGCCCGACACCGTTCGTCGAGCGGATCGAGCGCGGTGGACGCGGCGGTGGCCGAGCTGCTCGACGGCTGCAGGTTGGTGTGCTTCGACGAGTTCCACGTGCACGATCCCGGCGACGCGGGGCTGATCACCCACCTGCTGCGCGCCCTGCACGCACGCCGCGTCACGCTCGTGACGACCTCGAACTGCCCGCCGGCCGAGCTGCTGCCCAACCCGCTGTACCACCATCTGTTCCTGCCCGCCATCGAACTCATCGAGGCGCACCAGGAAGTCCTCGTGCTCGCGGGCCTCACCGACTACCGGACCACCAACCGGCAAGGGCGTTTCGCCGAAGGCACCTGGCAATGGCTGGGGAGCGAATTCCCGCCGCCAGGCGACGAAGAACAGAGCACGCTGCGCATCAACGGCCGGAACCTCCGCGCGCTGGCGGTGCGGGACCGGCTGGTGTGGTTCGACTTCCACGAGCTCTGCGCGACGCCCACCTCGACGCGCGACTACCTCGCCGTCGCCGACCGGTTCGACACCTGGGTGATCAGCGGCGTGCCCAGGCTCGCCGACTGCGGACCGGACGCCCGGCAGCGCTTCGCCAATGTCGTGGATGTGTTGTGCGACAAGGACATCACCACGCACGTGCTGGCCGATCACAGCATCGCCGGAACGCTGGCGGACGGCACCGACGTCGCACGCACCGCCAGCCGACTCGCCCTGCTCAGGCCGATTCCGCTCAGCGAAGCGGCAAGCGACGCCGCCGTTCCCGCGAGTTCGTAGCCGGCCCTCGGATCACGCGCGAATCTGTTTCCTGGCGTCGTAGTCCTGGCGGGCCCGCTCGACTTCGTCCAGATTGACCGACCATTCCGCGAGCGCGGCGAAAAGCGGCGCCAGACTGCGCCCGAGTTCGCTGATCTCGTACTCCACCCGCGGCGGGACCTCGGCGTAGTAGCTGCGCACGACGAGACCGTCCCGCTCCAGGGCGCGGAGCCGCTGGGTCAGCACCTTGGGAGTGACCGAGGTGATCCGGCGTTGCAGTTCCACGAACCGCTGGCGGCCGTACTCGTGGAGCGCCCACAGGATCGGCGTGGTCCACCGGCTGAAGACGACGTCGACCACCGGCGCGATCGGGCAGGCGTTCTCCGGAGCGACCTCTCCGCCCCCGCGCAGGCGTGTGTCCTCCCGCACATTTCCTCCTCTCGCCCAATACTTTCCTCTAGGTACCTACTAGCCCACCGATAGTAGCTTCGCCGAGTCAACGCAAGAACTCGGAAACGGAGCACGAAATGATCGTGGTGACCGGAGCTACCGGGAACGTCGGGCGACCGCTGGTGCAGTCCCTAGTCGCGGCGGGCGAGGAAGTGACGGCGGTGTCCCGGCGGATCTCCGCCCAGGGCGTGCCGGCGGGCGTGCGGCACCAGCAGGCCGACCTGGCGGATCCGGCGAAGCTCGAAGCCGCCGTCGATGGGGCCACTGCCCTTTTCCTGCTGACCTCGGGCGATTTCGCCGGAGCCGGTGGCAGCCTCGACACCGTCCTGGAAGTAGCGCGGGCCGGCGGCGTTCGGCGGGTCGTCCTGCTGTCCTCGCAGGGCGTCAGCACCGGGCACCACCCGCCGGTGTTCGAGGACGCGGTCAAGCGGTCGGGCCTGGAATGGACCTTGCTGCGGCCAGGGAACTTCGCCTCCAACGCCTTCCAGTGGGCCGAAACGGTCCGCGCGCAGCGAGCGATCGCCGCACCGTTCGGTGATGTCGGGCTGCCTGCCGTCCACCCGGCCGACATCGCCGAGATCGCTGCCATCGCACTGCGCGACGCCCGCCACGCCGGCCACTCATACGCCCTGACCGGGCCCGCGGCGATCACTCCCCGGCAGCAGGCCGCGGCGATCGGCGAGGCGTTGGGCGAGCCGGTGCGGTTCGTCGAGCAGACCCGGGCGGAAGCCAAAGCCCGGATGATCCGCTCCATGCCCGAACAGGTCGTCGACGGCACCCTCGACATCCTGGGCACGCCGGGCGTCCTGCAGCAGGTCAGCCCCGACGTCGAGCGGCTCCTCGGCCGGCCTGCCCGCACCTTCGCCGAGTGGGCGGCGAACAACATCGCGGCCTTCGAGTGACCGCGCCCAACACGATCTGAACCGCCACGGAGACAACATCTTGCCTGTCGCACGCGTTCTCGACTCGACCATGTTCTACCGGGAGACCGGCACCGGTGTGCCGATCGTCTTCCTGCACGGCAACCCCACCTCGTCATACCTGTGGCGGCGAGTCCTGCCGGCCGTGGGCGATCCCGTCCGACGGCTGGCGCCGGACCTGATCGGCATGGGCGACTCGGGCAAGCCCGGCATCGACTACACCTTCGACGACCACGCCCGCTACGTGGACGCGTGGTTCGATGCGCTGGACCTCGACGCCATCGTCCTAGTCGGACACGATTGGGGCGGCGCGCTGGCATTCGACTGGGCCGCGCGCCATCCCGGCCGGGTCCGAGGCGTCGCGTTCACCGAGACGATCGTGAAACCGATGTCCTGGCAGGAGTTCCCGGCGGCGGGCCGCGACCTCTTCCGCTCGTTCAAGACCCCGGGCGTCGGCGAGGAGATGGTTCTGGACGGCGACCTCTTCGACGGGCTGCAGGGCACCGTCGCCACCCGGCTCGACACCGAGACCCTCGATGCCTACCGCAAGCCCTACGCCACCCGCGACAGCCGCCTGCCGCTGCTGCGCTGGACGCGCGCGATGCCGCTCGGCGGAGAGCCGGCCGACGTCACCGCCAGGGTCCGCGACTACGACGAGTGGCTGGCGACCAGCGCCGACGTGCCCAAGTTGATGCTCACCTTCGAACCCGGACCGGGAACGATGATGACCCAGCAGCTCATCGACTGGTGCGCGGCCAACATCGCCAACGTCGACATCGCCCACCGCGAACTCGTCGCCGGTCACCACACCCCGGAAGACCACCCCGAAGCGATCGCCACCGCAATCGCGTCCTGGCTGGACGAACACGACCTGCGGACGGCATAGCAGGCGCCCCGGTGACGGCGCTCCGATCGCCGGCACCGGGGCCTGCGCGCTACTTCTTGCCCTTGGCCTTGTCGTCCTTGGACTCGTCGGTGGACAGCGCCGCCACGAAGGCTTCTTGCGGGACCTCGACGCGGCCGATGGTCTTCATCCGCTTCTTGCCTTCCTTCTGCTTCTCCAGCAGCTTGCGCTTCCGGCTGATGTCACCGCCGTAGCACTTGGCGAGCACGTCCTTGCGGATCGCCCGGATCGTCTCGCGGGCGATGATCCGCGACCCGATCGCCGCCTGGATCGGCACCTCGAACTGCTGCCTCGGAATCAACTCGCGCAGCTTCGAGGCCATCTTCGTGCCGTAGGCGTAGGCGGCGTCGCGGTGCACGATCGCGCTGAACGCGTCCACCGGCTCGCCCTGCAGCAGGATGTCGACCTTCACCAGGTTCGACGCCTGCATGCCCGACTCCTCGTAATCCATCGAGGCGTAACCGCGGGTCCGCGACTTCAGCTGGTCGAAGAAGTCGAACACGATCTCCGCGAGCGGCAGCGTGTAGCGCAGCTCGACCCGGCTCTCCGACAGGTAGTCCATCCCGGACAGCTGCCCGCGCCGGCTCTGGCACAGCTCCATGATCGTGCCCACGAACTCCGACGGGGCGATGATCGTGCACTTGGCGATCGGTTCCAGGACGTCCTTGATCTTGCCCTCGGGCCAGTCGGACGGGTTGGTCACCACCAGCTCCGCCCCGTCCTCCATCTCCACGTGGTAGACCACGTTCGGCGCCGTGGAGATCAGGCTCAGGTTGAACTCGCGCTCCAGCCGGTCCCGGGTGATCTCCAGGTGCAGCAGCCCGAGGAAACCGCAGCGGAACCCGAAGCCCAACGCCCCGGAGGTCTCCGGCTCGTAGGTCAGGGCGGCGTCGTTGAGCTGCAGCTTGTCCAGCGCCTCGCGCAGTAGCGGGTAGTCCGTGCCGTCCATCGGGTAGAGCCCCGAGTACACCATCGGCTTCGGCTCGCGGTAGCCGCTGAGCGGCTGCTCGGCGCCCTTGCGCTCGGCGGTGATCGTGTCACCGACCTTGGACTGGCGGACGTCCTTCACCCCGGTGATCAGGTAGCCGACCTCGCCGACGCCGAGGCCCGCCGACACCTTCGGCTCCGGCGAGATGATGCCGACTTCCAGCAGCTCGTGGGTCGCACCGGTGGACATCATCCGGATCCGCTGCCGCGGGGTGATCTTGCCGTCGACCACCCGGATGTAGGTGACCACGCCGCGGTAGGTGTCGTAGACCGAGTCGAAGATCATCGCGCGGGGCGGCGAGTCGGCGACGCCCTGCGGCGCCGGAATCTGCCGCACCACCTCGTCGAGCACCGACCCGACGCCCTCACCGGTCTTGGCCGACACCCGCAGCACGTCCTCCGGCTCGCAGCCGATGATGTGCGCCAGCTCGGCGGCGTACTTGTCCGGTTCGGCCGCCGGCAGGTCGATCTTGTTGAGCACCGGGATGATCTGCAGGTCGTGCTCCATCGCGAGGTACAGGTTCGCGAGGGTCTGCGCCTCGATGCCCTGCGCGGCGTCGACCAGCAGCACCGCGCCCTCGCAGGCCGCGAGCGACCGGCTGACCTCGTAGGTGAAGTCGACGTGACCGGGCGTGTCGATCATGTGCAGCACGTGGTCGACTCCGTCGGAGGTCCACGGCAGGCGCACGTTCTGCGCCTTGATCGTGATGCCGCGCTCCCGCTCGATGTCCATCCGGTCGAGGTACTGGGCTCGGTACGCGCGCTCCTCCAGCACGCCGGTGAGCTGCAGCATGCGGTCGGCCAGCGTCGACTTGCCGTGGTCGATGTGCGCAATGATGCAGAAGTTCCGGATTCGCTCCGGGGGCGTGAACGTGGTGTCGGCGAAACTGCTCACTCAGTGTTCCTCGCGGATGTCGACTGGTGCGGGGTTCACCCCATAGTCCCATGACACGCCTGGTACTCGGCGTCCAACTCCGGGTCATCCCCGATGCGACCACCGGCTTCGGGCTGCTGAGCTGGCCCTATGAGTCGTTTCGCCGGTTTCGCCCTGGATCGTGCGTTCGGTCACCCGAGCGGTCTGCTGGGTGCCGCGGGCGGCGCGCTGATGGCGCGCAGCAACGCGGCAGCCGAGCAGCAGGTGGTGCGGTTGGCCCGGCTGACCGGCGCGGAAGAGGTTCTGGTGATCGGGCCCGGGCCCGGCGTGGGATTGCGGGCCGCAGGCGAGATGGCGGCACGGGTGGTCGCGGTCGAACCGTCGGCGCCCATGCGGGACGCATCCTGCCGCCGGTGCGCGGAGCTGCCCAACGTCGCCGTTGAGGACGGCACCGCCGAAGCGACCGGGCAGCCGGACGCCGCGTTCGACGTAGTCCTGAGCGTGAACAACGTCCAGCTGTGGCCGGACCGCGCCGCAGCGCTCGCCGAGCTGCACCGCGTGCTCCGTCCCGGCGGCGTGTTGCTGCTGTCGACCCACGAGCGCTGGCTGCCCGGCGGCCGCGCGGGCCTCCACGCCGATGTCCGGGCGGCGGGCTTCGCCGACGTGCAGACCTGGGCCTGGCAACCGAACCGGGGCACCACCCAAGCCCAAACCCGAGCCATCCGGCCGAAATAGGAACGTCCGAATCGCGCATCAGGATCAGGACTCTGAAACCCAATGCGTTCGACGCAGTGAGCAGGTCTTCGAGTGATCGCGCCGGTATCAGCGCGGGCGGTCACTCCGGGGAAGGATCGCGGACATCGGTTCGGATCGGGTGGTCGGCCGGGATTTCGACCAGGACGATTCGCATCCCGTCCGGGTCGGCCATCCAGCCCTCGTCGAGACCCCACGGCTGCCTCGCCGGCTCCGCCAGGACCGTCACGCCGCGGCCCCGAAGCCGCTCGAACTCCGCCCGCACATCGCGCACCTGCAACCAGAGCACCTGGTCCGGGCTCGGCCCCGGCCCGCCCATGCCGGAGATCTCCAGAAAACCCTGCCCCAGGAAGAAAACCGTGCCGCCGGGAAACTCCCGCGCGACGGCCAACCCGAGCACGTCCCGGTAGAACCGCAACGACCGCTCCCAATCGCGCGGACGAAGGATCAATCGGCTGTTCAAGACCTCCATGCCCCGTTTCTACCCGCGCAGCCCGGCTTCCGCCGAGCAACCGGGGTCAACTAGCCGGGAAATCGCGCGCCGCGAGCAGCGCTCTCCCGGCCGGCTCAGGGTCGGTGCGCTCCGCGGCTTCGCCGATCAGCCGCGCATCTCGTCAGGCGATGCCGAGGAGCACTACCCCGGCTAGGACCACCACTGCTCCCGTCATCCGGCGGGTTGGCTGGGATTCACCCAAGAGGCGCCAGGCCAGGAGGCCCGCCAGGACGATGCTCAGTTCCCGGGCCGGGGCCACCAGGCTCACCGGGGCGAGTTGCATCGCGAACAGGACGAGGATGTACGCCAGCGGCGACAGCACGGCCACCGCCAGGATCTCGCGGCGGTGCGCCTGCCACGCCCGGGCGATCTGGGTTCGCCGGGTCGCCGCGTACGGGGCGAGCATCACCGACCGGGCAAGGTTGTTCGCCCAGTCGTACACCAGCGGAGACAGTGCCAGGCCCGTCACCGCGTGCGCGTCCCACACCGTGTAGACCGCGATCAGCGAACCGGTCAGCAGGCCGAAACCGACACCCGCCAGGCTCGCGCCGGAGCGCGGCACCCCGTCGGACAGCCCGATCACGAACACCCCGGCGACGACCAGCAGCCCGCCGAGCACCCCGAGCCAGCCCGGGCGTTCGCCCAGCACCAACACCGCGATGAGCATCGCCAACATGGGACCGGTGCCGCGGGCCAGCGGATACACCACCGACATGTCGCCGACCGCATAGCCGCGCTGCAGCAGCAGGAAGTACGCCAGGTGCACGACCGCGCTGACCAGCACGCCCAACAGCCAGTCGCCGAGTGCGGGCATCCCGGTCCAGATCAACGCTGCCGCCGCAACCGGCAGGTACAGCACGGCGCTGCACGTCGCGGTCAGCCACACGAATCCGGCACCGGCCGACCCGGCGCGCTTGGCGAAGAAGTTCCACCCCGCGTGTGCGAACGCGGCGGTGACGACGAGAAGAACGGCGGCCAGGCCCATGGGAACCCTCTCCGTGCCACGCGGGCGCGCGGCATCCGGGTTCCTCCAGGCTTTTGTCCCGTCAGATGTGCGACCGCGCTCCTGCCGCGGTCGCCGGTGCCGCTCGGACCGGTCCCCCGCGCTCCTCGTTGTGGTGACCTGCAGCGGAGCGGGAGCGGAACCCTAGGCACAACCAGGCGTTGATATTACTCCGTCCGATTCGCGCGTCTAGACGCCCGCGGCGAGTTTCCAGCCGAGGCTGATGACGAGCCCGACGACCACCGTCAGGAAAACCCGCCGCACGAAACCGGAGCCGCGCTTCGCCGCGACCATCGCGCCGAGGACGCTGCCCGCCATGTTGCTTGCTGCCATCACCAGCGCCAAGCCCCACAGCACCTTGCCCGCCGGGATGAAGAACGCCAGCGCGCCGATGTTCGTGGCGACGTTGACGACCTTCGCCGTCGCCGACGCCGTGACGAACGCGAAACCGACCAGGCCGACGAGCAGGAACACCAGGAACGAGCCGGTGCCAGGCCCGGCGATGCCGTCGTAGAAGCCGATCACGGCGCCACCGGCGAGCATCACCAGCAACTGCGCGCGTCGCTGGAAACGCGGCGCGTCGGCCGAACCCAACTCGGGTTTGCGCCAGGTGTAGACACCGACGAGGCCCAGCGCGACCAGCACGACGATGTTGAGGACCTGCGAAGGAAGAGCACCGGCCAGTACCGCTCCGCCCAGCGATCCGAGGAGGGCGACGACCGCCATCGACAGCGCGGCCTGCCAGTCGATCGGCGTCCGCTTCGCGTATGTCCGGGCGGCGGCCGCGGTCCCGGCGATCGCCGCCACCTTGTTGGTGGCCAGCGAATAGATCACCTCGCCGCCGGGCAGGAGCAGCAGCATCGCGGGCAGCTGGATCAGGCCGCCGCCGCCCACGATCGCGTCGACAGCCCCGGCCAGGAATGCGGCGCTGCAGAGGAACAACAGCCCGGCTAGGGAAAGTTCGGCGAATCCGGGCCAGTTCAACGCATCGAGCACGAAGATTGACCCTATGGTCCGCAGGCACCGGATCCGAGCCGATGTGACCGCTGTCGCCCCGTCCCGACCGCCCGCCATCGGCGCAGGTGGCCGCTGTTAACATGGACGACCGTGCCGTGCGGCATTCCGCCGTGGAGGAAACCTGCCCGAGGGCAGGGCCGACAACAAGCGCGGCACGATCGATTCGACAGACGAGAAGAGGCGCCACAGTGGCCAACATCAAGTCCCAGATGAAGCGGATCAAGACCAACGAGCAGGCCCGGCAGCGCAACAAGGCCGTGAAGTCCGCGGTCAAGACCGCCATCCGCAAGTTCCGCGAGGCCGCTGACGCCGGCGAGAAGGACAAGGCCATCGAGCTGCAGCAGGCCGCCAGCCGCGCGCTGGACAAGGCCGCCAGCAAGGGCGTCATCCACAAGAACCAGGCCGCGAACAAGAAGTCCGCTCTGGCGCAGCGCGCCAACGAGCTCTGAGCTGAGGCCGAGCTTCCGGCCCCCTTCCCGCCACGGGGAGGGGGCCGTTTGCGATTACGGGGAAAATCGCCTGGATCACGAACGCTGGTTGCGGAGCTCCACGAGGCGGAGGACGGTCCGCTCCAGGGCGTAGGTGGCGTCGGCGGCCATGCCCTTGACCCCGGCGTTGACCTCCGCGACCGCCTGCAGTGCTTCTGCGAGACTCGAAGCGTTCCAGCCCCGGGACTGCGCCAGCGCCTTCTTCACCTTCCACGCGGGCATGCCCAGCTCACCCGCCAGCCGGAACGGATCGTTCCGGCCGCCCGCGGCGGCGACCCGGCCGATGGTGCGCACCGAATCCGCGAGGGCATCGGCGATCAGCACGTGCGGAACACCGAGCTGCACCGCCCACCGCAACGCCTCCAGCGCCGCCGCCCGATCACCGGTCACCGCCTTCTCGGCGACCGCGAACCCGGTCACCTCCGCTCGCCCGCGGTGGTAGCGGCGCACCGCCGTCTCGTCGACCTTGCCGCCCGTGTCGGCGACCAGCTGCGTCGCCGCCGCCGAGAGCTCGCGCAGGTCGGAACCGACCGTTTCGATCAGCGCGGCCACGCCGGCCGCATCGGTCTTCCCGCCGGCCCGGCGCACCTCGTCGCGGACGAACGCCTCCCGCTCGGCGGACTTGGTGATCTTGTTGCATTCGGTGACGTGCGCGCCGAGTTTGCGCAGCGCATTGGGCAGTTCCTTGGCGTGCTTCGACCGGCCGCCGCCGGTGTGCACGATGACGAGTGTGACCCCGTCCGCCGGCTGCCGGGCGTGCGTCAGCAGCGCTTCGGCGATCTCCTTGCCGGCGTCCTGCGCGGACTCCACGGCCAGCACCCGGCCCTCGGCGAACAACGACGGGCTCAGCAGCTCCGCCAGCTCCGGGGGCGTGAGCTCGCTCACCTTCACGCGGCGCAGTTCGGTCTCCGGGTCCGCGGCGCGGGCGGCTCCGACGGCGGCCCAGAGCGCGCGTTCCACCAGCAGTTCTTCGTCACCGAGAACCAGATGCAGCGGATCGGGGACCACGGCCGGTGCGCTCATGCACGCATCGTCGCACGCACCCGCGACGATCCCGCCATCTGGATCGTGCTGGCCAGAACCCGGCGCGGTCCACTAGCGTTGCCAGCACAACCGAATAGCTCATCCAGAGGGGCAGAGGGAACGGCCCGTTGAAGCCCCGGCAACCGTTCGTCAGCGAATCGTGCTTTCACCCGCGAGGTCACTGACGAAAGCGGTGCCAATTCCGACCCGTCCGCGGGACAGATGAGGAGAGGACCTCGCGATGACCGCTGCTGCCCATGCCCAGAACTCCGCGAAGAAGACCTTCGACCTGGGCAATGCCGTCGAACTGGTGTCCAAGGAAGAGGGCCACCGGCAGCCGCTGGCCCCCGAATTCGTCTCGCTGGAAGACTTCTCCCCGCTCGAGGTCGCCTACGACTTCGGCCGGATCCGCCGCGAAGACATCGAGTCCGGCCCGCGTTCCATCTGGCGCTACAAGCAGCTGCTCCCGGTTCCCTCCAACGTCGAGGAGCACCCGAACACCGACCCGGGCTGTACCCGGCTGGTCCGGGCCGACAACCTCGCGAAGGCGTTGGGCGTCAAGCGGATCTGGATCAAGGACGACACCGGCAACCCCACCCACTCCTTCAAGGACCGCGTCGTCGCGGTGGCGCTGGCCGCCGCCCGCGAGTTCGGGTTCAAGGTGCTTGCCTGCCCCTCCACCGGCAACCTCGCCAACGCGGTAGCCGCCGCCGCGGCCCGCGCCGGCTGGGACTCGGTGGTGCTGGTCCCCAAGACCCTGGAGCGCGCCAAGATCCTGATGAGCGCGGTCTACGACGGTTCGCTGCTGGCCGTCGACGGCAACTACGACGACGTGAACCGGCTGGCCACCGAGCTCGCCGCGGAGCACGAGGACTGGGCGTTCGTCAACGTCAACGTGCGGCCCTACTACTCCGAAGGCTCGAAGACGCTGGCCTTCGAGGTCGCCGAGCAGCTCGGCTGGCGCATCCCCGAGCAGATCGTGGTACCGATCGCCTCCGGCTCGCAGCTGACCAAGGTCTACAAGGGATTCAACGAGCTCGGCCAGGTCGGCCTGGTGGAGCCGAGCCCGGTGCGGATCTTCGGCGCGCAGGCCACCGGCTGCTCCCCGGTTTCGACGGCGTACAAGGGCGGCCACGACGTGGTCCAGCCGGTGCGGCCGGACACCATCGCCCGCTCGCTGGCCATCGGCGCTCCCGCCGACGGCCCGTACGTGCTCGACATCGTGCGCAAGACCGGCGGTGCCATCGAGGACGTCACCGACGACGAGGTCCGCGACGGCATCCGGCTGCTGGCGCGCACCGAGGGCATCTTCGCCGAGACGGCCGGTGGGGTCACTGTTGCCACGGGGAAGAAGCTCATCGACGCGGGCAAGATCGACCCGGACGCCGAGACCGTGCTGCTGATCACCGGTGACGGGCTGAAGACCCTGGACGCGGTGCAGGACCAGATCGGCCCGAAGGCCACCGTCGCGCCGACCACCGAAGCGGTCAACCAGGCGCTGGGCCTCTGAGCCGACCCGCAACCTGATTCGAGGGCGCGGCGTCACCGCACGGCGGTGGCGCCGCGCTTTCGTCCACAACGGACAATCACGGGTGCTTGAGCCGCGTTCTACGACTCGCCTGCGCGCAGCGGATCGCCTCTGGCGACGTAGCGGGGGCCCTGCGGGCCGGGCAGGATCGCGATATCTCCTTCCTGATCGGTGCGCAGCACTTTCGTGCCCGCGCGGGTGAGGTTGTCGACGACGAACGGGCTCGGGTGTCCGTAGGTGTTGCCGGCGCCGACGCTGATCACGGCCAGCCGCGGGCGCACTGCTTGCAGGAAACGCGGTGCGGTGTAACGGGATCCGTGGTGCGGAACCTTGAGCACATCGGCTCGAAGATCCGCGCCGGACGACACCAGCCGCCCCTGCCCGGGCAGTTCGACGTCGCCGGTGAGCAGGACTCGCCCGGCCGGGGTGGTCGCCAGCAGCACGATCGACGCGTCGTTGGCGTCGTCGGCCGACTGCGTGCGGGCCAGCACCGGGTCCGGGCCGAGCACGTCGAGGACCAGCCCCGGCCAGGCCGCGCGCTGCCCGGACAACAGCGGCACGACCGGAACCCGGTGCGCGCGGGCATCCCTTGCGACGTCGCCCATCGCCCACGCCGGCTCCCGCAGCGGACCGATCGCGACCGCGTCGACCGGGATCTTCCCCATCAGCGCGGCGAGCCCGCTCACGTGATCGGCGTGCAGGTGGGTGAGCACCGCCAGCGGGATTCGGCGAATCCCGAGCCGCCGCAGGCATTCCGCCGCCCGTTGCGGATCCGGCCCGGCGTCGACCACCACGGCCTCGTCCGGGCGACCGGTGGCCAGCACCAGCCCGTCGCCCTGGCCGACGTCGCAGGCGACCATGCTCCAGCCCGGCACCGGCCAGCCCGGCAGCATGGTGCGCACCGGCACGACCACCAGCACCACGAGCAACAGCGCCACCGCGACCACCAAGCGAATCCGCTTGCCGCGCAAGGCGATCAGCCCAGCCGCCGCGATCACCGCGAGCGCGAGCCCGCCGACGGTGCCCGATGGCCAGTCGAACGCCGCGCCGGGAACCGCCGCGGCCCGATCGGCGATCAGGATGATCCACTCCAGCTCCGGTGCCGCCAGCCAGCCGAGCACACCGGCCAACCAGGTCGATACCGGTGCTGCCACGGTGGCCAGCACTCCGAACACCGTCGCCGGTGCGACGACGGGCCCGGCCAGCATGTTCGCCGGCACCGCCACCAGGCTGACCTCGCCGGAGAGCGCCGCGATCAGCGGCGCCGTGACGACGTGCGCCGCCAGCGGGACGGCGATCGCTTCCGCCAACCCGACCGGCACTCCTCTCGCCCGCAGCGCCGACGACCACACCGGTGCCAGCAGCACCAGCCCGGCGGTGGCCGCGACCGATAGCGCGAAGCCCGCGCTGGTCGCCATGTCGGGCAGGAGCAGCAGCAGGCCGATCACGCTCGCGGACAGCACCGGCAACGCCGACCGCTGCCTGCCCAACACCAACGCGAGCAACGTGATCGCGCCCATCGCCGCCGCGCGCAACACGCTCGGTTCCGGGCCCGCCAGGACGACGAACCCGACTAGCGCCGCGCCCGCACCAACGGCCGACATGATCGGACCCGCGCCGACCAGGTGCAGCAGCACCAGCACCGCGCCGCACACGATCGCGAGGTTGGCGCCCGAAACCGCCGTCAGGTGGGACAGCCCGGCGGTTTCGAAGTTCTGCTCCACCTCCGGCGGCAGCCGCCCGGTGTCGCCGACCACCAGCCCCGGCAGCAGTCCGGCAGCCGCTGGGCCGAGCACGTCGGCCGAGACCCGCCGCAGGCCGTCCCGCAAGTCCTCCGCGACGCGCTGCCAACCCGGCGCGGCCTCGACGTCGGCCGGCGGGCCGAACACCTGGAACGCCGCAATCGTGAGCTCACCGGTGCGTGGCGGGGAGACCTTGCCGGTCGCCGTTACCTGTTGTCCGGCAATGAGATTCCGCCACTCCGCAGTCGGCACCAGCAGCACCACCGCGCCGCCTGCCCGCACCCGACGCCCGGCGAACTCAGCGGCCTGCAACTGCGCGCGGACCAGTGATCTGTCCGCCGCTCGCCGGGCGCCGAAGGACGCACCGCGCAACGGTGTCGGTGCGCTCGTCAACGTGACTCGCAGCGTCGCTCTATCGCTGTGCTCGGCGGCCAGCCGCACCGGGTGGTGCTCAACCGCGTGGACGCGAACCGCGATCCCGATAGCGGCAACGCCCGCCAGCAGCAGGACCACGAGTGCTCCCCTGGCAACCGGCCGGGCATGCACCGCCTTCCACACCAACGGCGCGGCCAGCAGGGCGAGCAGCGCCACGACCGCGGCCGGAACCCATCCCGCCAGCAATCCGGTCAACGTCACGGCCCAAACCGCGAGTGCGGTCGGCACCAGGCGCAGGTCGAGTCTTGCGATCACACCCGCACCACCTCCCGCAGCCGGTCGAACCGGGTTTCGCCGATGCCGCCGACTTCCTTCAGCTGCTCCACCGAGTCGAACCGGCCGTGTTCCGTCCGCCACTGCACGATCCGCTTGGCGGTGACCTCGCCAATGCCGGGTAGCTCATCGAGCTCTTCCTCCGTCGCGATGTTCAGATCGACTTTTCCGTCGCCGCCGGGTTGCCCGGGCGACGCCTGCGGCGGCGCCGGCACGGCGACGTAGAGCTGCTCGCCGTCGACCAGCCGGCGGGCCAGGTTGAGGCCCGTCAGATCTGTGTCCGGCAGCGGACCACCGGCCGACGCGACGGCGTCGGCCACCCGGGCGCCCGACGACACGGTGACCAGGCCTGGGCGGGTCACCCGGCCGACGACGCTGACGACGAGTTCCGGTGGCGCCGCCGGCGTGACCGGCACCGGCGGCGGCACTGGCACTATGGGTGGCGGCGCGGGTTCGGCCGTGGGCTGACTCGCCCACGTCCCGGCCACGATGCCGACCAGCACCACCAAGGCCACCAGGGCGAGCGCGAGCATCCCGATCCGGCCGGGGTCCACTCTGGACCTCAGCAAGGACTCAGGTAGCCATCTCTCGGCCCGGCGCCGCCAGGGCGAGCCGGATCCGGTATCCGGTGGCGGCACCGAGTAGCTCGGCCCGGCGCGCTCCGCCGGATCGTCGTAGGACGCATGGCGCTGCAGGGTTTGCAGCCTGCTTCTCGGATCGAGTTCGTCGAATTCATCTGCACTGGAACGAAAACTCTGGACACCGAACATGTTATCGACGGTAGAGCAACCGAAAGACGTTCCGCAGCTTTATTTTTCGCAGTTCAGACCACTGTGGATCAAATCGGCCTCGGATTCAGCTCGAAGGTGTGGAATCCGCCCACCGAAAGGTTTTCAGGCGTCCGAACGCCACCCGTCCGGGAGCACCACGACGCCCACCGCGCCCGGCCCGATGTGCGCGCCGATCACTGCGCCCACCTCCGAAACGACGCAGTCCACCGAATCCCCGAGCTCGGCCCGGATCTGACCGGCGAGCCGCTCGGCGCGCTCCGGCGCGGCCAGGTGGTGCACCGCGATCGCGGCGCGAGAACCCGCCGCACGCAACGAAATCTCCAGCAACCGAGCCATCGCCCGGGTGGTCGTGCGCACCTTCTCCAACGCGTCGATGCGACCGTCGTGCACGTGCAACAGCGGCTTGATGGCCAACGCGGTGCCCAACACCGCCGCGGCGGTCCCGATCCGCCCGCCACGCCGCAGGTATTCCAAGGTCTGCACGGAGAACAACGTCGTCGTGCGCTCGGCGGTCGAAGCCGCGACGCGCTCCACCTCGGTCAGCTCAGCTCCCGCCTTCGCCGCCTCAGCGGCCGCGAGCACCGAGAAACCCAACCCCATGGCGGTAGACCGCGAATCGACGACCCGGACCCGCTCGGGATCCACCTCGCGGGCGGCCAGCCGCGCCGCGTCCCAGGTGCCCGACAGCTGGCGGGACAGGTGCACCGCCACGACTCCGTCGGCGCCGCCGTCCAACGCGTCCTGATATGCCTGCGCCAGTTCCTGCGGCGTCGCGCCCGCGGTGGTGACCCGGTGCTTGCGGTCGAAGGCCCGCGCGAGATCACCGGGACCGAAATCGGACTCGTCGACCGCGGCGGCCCCATCCACGCTGACGTGCAACGGAACGGTCCGCACCGCGTACTGCGCGGCGTATCCCGCCGGCAGGTACGCCGTCGAATCGGTGACGACTGCAATGGGCACGCCGCAACCCTACGACGTCACGAGCCGAACGCGATCAGCCCTCGACCCCGGCGTTGAAAGCGACCAGCCGCCAGCGGTCGGCCTCGCCGCCCTGCCGCTTCAGCACGACCCAGTGGCAGTTGCCGATACCGCCCAGCCCCGGCCACAGGTCCAGCGGCAAGCCGACGAGCTTGGCGGTCAGCGCGGTGATCAGCCCACCGTGCGCGCACAGCAACGCGGTGCCGTGGTGCTGGTTGTCCAGGTCCTCGACGACCTCCTCCGCGCGCTCGGCCACCTCGACGCGGGACTCGCCGCCCGGCGGCGCCCACGTCGGGTTCGCCCGCCACGTGCTCAGAGCTCCGGGCCAGCCGTGCTCGACCTCCGCGACGCTGAGCCCCTGCCACTCCCCGAGGTGCGTCTCGCGCAGCCGCTTGTCCAGCCGCAGCGAAGCCCCGCTGACCTCGACGAACGCGGCCGCGGTCGTGCGGGCCCGGTTAAGGTCCGAGCTGAACGCGACGTCCGGGGCGAACCGGGCGATCGCCGGCGCGGCGCGCCGGGCCTGCTCCTGGCCGGCCTCGGTCAGCGAGCTGTCGAGGTGGCCCTGCATGCGGCCCGTCGCGTTGTAGTCGGTCTCTCCGTGCCGCCAGAGCACTAACCGGTCAAGGCTCACGATTCGGCGTCCGGCGAGTCCGCCTCGGCGGGCGCGTTCTGGTCCTCGAACTCGATCCGCGGGCAGTCCTTCCACAGCCGTTCCAGCTGGTAGAACGCGCGCTCGTCGGAGTGCTGGACATGCACCACGACGTCGACGAAGTCCAGCAGGACCCACCGGCCCTCGCGCGCGCCCTCCCTTCGCACCGGCTTGGAGCCGGCGGCGCGCAGCTTCTCCTCGACCGCGTCGACGATCGCTTCGACGTGCCGCTCGTTGGGCGCGGATGCGATCAGGAAGCAGTCGGTGATGACCAGCTGCTCGGAGACATCCAGCAGGACCACGTCGGTGGCCTTCTTGTCCGCCGCGGCCTGCGCCGCGATCAGAGCCAGCCGTCGGGCGTTCTCGGTGGCTGCCACGTCACTCCTCTCGGGTGGGCCCGGTGTGCGGCCCACGCCGGATAGAGGATAGCCAGCCCGCCCCACACCAGGCCGAACCCGCCTCCACGGTCATCGGACCGCGACATCCTTCATGCCCGAAGCACACGGCCGCCTTCAACGCCCGGCCGCACGCGGGAACATCCGACGCCGACCTGGTCAAACAGGTGCGCGAACCGGGACTCGCCGCCGGTCAGGAGGACGACGCCGGGCCCCATTCCGATCCGGAATCTTCCCGGTACAGGCCTCGCTTGGTGATGTACTGCACGATTCCGTCCGGGACCAGGTACCAGACCGGTAGGCCCGCCCGGACCCGGTCCCGGCAGCCGGTCGACGAGATCGCCATCGCCGGGATCTCCACCAGCGACACCGCTCCCGCGGGTAGGTGGGCTCCGTTGAGCGAGTAGCCGGGCCGGGTCACGCCGATGAAGTGCGCCAGGTCGAAGAGCTCCTCGACCCGGTGCCAGGACAGGATCTGCTCCAGCGCGTCCGCACCGGTGATGAAGTACAGCTCCGCGTCCGGGAACTGCTGGTGCAGGTCGGTGAGGGTGTCCGCGGTGTAGGTCGGGCCGCTGCGGTCGATGTCGACGCGGCTGACCAGGAATCGCGGGTTGGACGCGGTGGCGATGACCGTCATCAGGTAGCGGTCCTCGGCGGGGCTGACCACCTCGTGGCTCTTCTGCCACGGCTGGCCGGTGGGCACGAAGACGACCAGTTCCAGGCCGAACTGGGCCTGCACCTCGCTGGCCGCGACCAGGTGTCCGTGATGAATGGGATCGAAGGTGCCACCCATGACCCCGATCCTGCGACGAGACATAGCTGACAAGCCTAGGAAGTCGATGCCCCGCGATGGTCGGCGGGGCGTGCGTGCCACATCACGCCGGCTGTGCGGCCCGGCTCGCACTCCCCTGCGAACCGGGCCCCACGCCACGCCGACCGTGGAGCCCGGCCCACGCTCCCCCCTGAGCCGGGCCCCACGGCCCTACACGACCCCTCGGCGGCTGGGGGCCCACCTCGGGTCGCCGGCGCTGCCATTTCTCAGGCGCGCACCGGTGTGACGCGCGCACCCGGGCACCCATGACGCGGACACAAACGTGTCCTACATCACTCTTCTGGGGCTACTACGTCGCCGGTTTCGGCGTCCTTGACCAGGATCGCCTCCACCGGGCAGGACTCCGCCGCGTCGACCACCTGGTCGGCCGGGTCCACCGTCGCCTGTCTGGCGCAGCCGTACCCGTCCACCAGCTCGAAGTGATCCGGCGCGACACCGGCGCACATGCCGGATCCGATGCAGGTGTCCGCGTCGACCTCGATCGACCAGCTCATTCGCCACCTCTTCCAGTTATGAGCGAGATCACTCGACACCTTGCCACGTCAGCAGCATCCGCTGGGGCCCGCGGACGAGCATTCCGCTCTTCCACTCGACGTCTTCCGCGGACGTCGCGAAGCGCAGCCCCGGCAGCCGGGTCAGCAGCGTGCGCAGCGCGACCTGCAGCTCCAGCCGCGCGAGCTGGGCGCCGAGGCAGTGGTGCGGGCCGTGCCCGAAGCCGAGGTGCGTCGCTTCCCGGCGGGTCAGGTCGAGCTGTTCCGGATCGCTGAACACCGCCTCGTCGCGGTTCGCCGCCGACGCGCTGACCATGACCGCCTCACCGGCCCGCACCAGCGCGCCGCCCAGCTCCACGTCCTCGGTGGCGTATCGCGGGAAGCCGGCGCCGACGCCGAGCGGCACGTAGCGCATCAGCTCCTCGACGGCCTGCGGCACCACGTCGAGGTCCGCACGCAGCTCGGCGAGTTGTGCCGGGTGCGTCAGCAGCACGTAGACGAAGTTCGGGATCTGGGTCGCGGTGGTCTCGTGACCGGCCACCAGGATCCCGGACGCCAGCCGGACGAGTTCGTGCTCGGACAGCTTGTCCTGCTCGTCGCGGGCCGCGATCAACGCGCTGAGCAGGTCGTCGGCCGGTTCCTCGCGGCGTTGGGCGATCAGCCCGGCGATGTAGCCGAACATCTTGTCGATGTAATCGGTCACCTGCTCCGGGGTGAGCTTCGTGGTGGACAGGAACGCGTCCGACCACACCCGGAAGTCCCCGCGGTCGGCGTAGGGCACGCCGAGCAGTTCGCAGATGACGGTGATCGGCAGCGGCAGCGCGAATTCCTCGACGAGGTCGACGGGTTCGCCTCGTTCGACCATCCGGTCCACCAGGCCGTCGGCGATCTCCTGGGTGCGCGGCCGCAGCTGTTCCACGCGGCGCGCGGTGAAGGCCTTCGCGACCAGCTTGCGGAGGCGGGTGTGGTCCGGCGGGTCCATGCTGAGCAGCCCGCCTTGCGGACCGCTCGGCCGCAGCCTGGGTTCGTCGTGGTCGACCGCCGCGGCGCGGCTGAAACGCGGATCGCCCAGCACGATCTTGGTGTCTTCGTAGCGGGTCGCCAGCCAGGCCGCCTCGCCGTAGGGCAGCTGGATCCGGGTCAGCGGTTCCTGCTCGCGCAGTCGCGCGTAGAGGGGATCCAGGTTCAGCTTGTCGGCCGCGCTGAAGGGATAGGTCCTCGGCTCCGTGGTGGTCATGCACAGCTCCCGGTGGACGTTATGTAAGCGAGCGCTTACATCATCACCGTACGCGGGCCGCGGTGCAGGTGCACGCCTTGATCACTTTTCGTCCGGAAGGTCCGTTCGCTCCAGCAGAACGGAAATCCCGCGCGCCACGTGCCGCGCGACGACGTCGGGATCGGCGTCCGCCAACGGGGATTTGCCCAGCACCGAACGGACCATCCCGATCCCGAACAGCCACGCCAGCACCAGATCCGCGCGCAGCTCGGCATCCGGCGCGTCCGTGAGCTCCGCCAGCCGGGCGGCATAGCGCGCGCCCAACTCCTCACGCAGCACGTGGGCGGCGCGCTCGTCGCCGTAGGAGCGCAGCATCGCCGCGATCGGATGTTCGGCACCGCTGAGCTGGTCCGCGGACAAGAGGTTGCCGAGGATCCGCAGCGGCAGCTCCTCCGGCGGCTGCGCTTCTAGCAGCCGGGCGCTGTTGTGGCTGAGCACCGCCGCGAAAAGCTCCTGCTTCGAACCGAAGTAGCGGAACAGCAGGGCTTGGTTCACCCCCGCCAGCGCCGCCACGTCGCGCACCGTGGTCGCGTTGAAGCCGCGCTCGGCGAACAGCGCCGACGCGGCCTGCAACAGCGCGTCCTTGGTGGCGGCCGAGTCACGTTTGCGGCGCGGCGCCTGGGTCAAAGTCAGCTCCCCGGGCAGGAACTGGTGCTCGACGGGGCGGAGCCCGGCCGCACGTGCCCGTCGCCGAAGGCCAGCCACTTCGTGGACGTCAGCTCCGGCAGCCCCATCGGCCCGCGGGCGTGCAGCTTCTGGGTGGAGATGCCGATCTCGGCGCCCATCCCGAACTCGGCGCCGTCGGTGAACGCGGTGGAGGCGTTGACCATCACCGCCGCGGCGTCCACCTGGACGGTGAACTGCCGTGCCGCGCGGACGTCGCTGGTCACGATGGCCTCGGTGTGCCCGGAGCCATGGGCGCGGATGTGCTCGACGGCGTCGGGCAGCGAATCCACCACCGCCGCCGCGATGTCCAGCGACAGGAACTCGGTGTCCCAGTCCTCGTCGGTCGCCTCGACCACGTTGGAGCCGCCGACGGCGACGACGCGCTCATCGCCGTGCACCGTCACGCCCGCGCCGTGCAGCTCGGCAAGCGCTCGGGGCAGGAACTCCTCGGAGATGTCCTTGTGCACCAGCACGGTTTCAGCCGCGTTGCACACGCTCGGGCGCCGGGCCTTGGAGTTGAGCAGGATCCGCAGCGCGGTGTCGATGTCCGCGGTCGCGTCGACGTACACGTGGCAGTTGCCGACGCCGGTCTCGATCGCGGGCACCGTGGCGTTCTGCACGACGGCGGAGATCAGCCCGGCACCGCCGCGCGGGATCACCACGTCCACCAGCCCGCGCGCGGTGATCAAGTGCTGCACGGACGCCCGGTCGTGGCACGGCAGGAGCTGCACGGCGTCAGCCGGTAGACCGTGCTCGCGGACCACGTCGGCGAGGATCGACACCAGCACGGTGTTGGAGTGCTCCGCCGAGGACGAGCCCCTCAGCAGCACCGCGTTGCCCGCCTTCAGCGTCAGGCCCGCGGCGTCCACGGTGACGTTGGGACGACCCTCGTAGACGATCCCGACCACGCCGAGCGGCACCCGGACCTGCTGCAACTGCAACCCGTTGGGCAGCACGCTGCCGCGCACCACCTCACCCACCGGATCCGGCAGGCCGGCGACCGTGCGCAACCCGTCGGCCATCGCCTCGACGCGTTCGGTGCTCAGGCTCAGCCGGTCGATCAGGCTTTCCGGCATCCCCGACTCGCGGCCCGCGGCGACGTCCCGGTCGTTGGCGGCGATGATCTCCGGCGCTCGCCGCACCAGCGCCTCGGCCATCGCGTGCAGCAACGCGTCCTTGTCGCCCCGGATGGCCTGCGCCAGCCCGGCCGCCGCCCGCTTGGCGCGCCGCGCCGCGTCGCGAACCTGCTCCCGCAGCTCGTCGCCGGACACCTTGCCTGTGATCGTGGACTCGGTGGTGGTCACCCGCCCAGACTAGTCCGTTCGGACAACGTCACGGCACCGGATTTCACCCCGGACGTGGCACGTCGTGGGCATCCGGTAGGAATCGGTCGTGGACGAAAACGCGCTGCGCGAACTCGCCGACGACCGACTCCGCGCGCTGGCCGGCCCCGATGCCGCGCTGCGCGAGGACCAGTGGAGCGCCATCCGCGCGCTGGTGCTGGAGCGCCGCCGCGCGCTGGTGGTGCAGCGCACCGGCTGGGGCAAGTCCGCCGTCTACTTCATCGCCACCGCGCTGCTGCGCGAGCTCGGCGAGGGCCCGACGGTGATCGTTTCGCCGCTGCTCGCGCTGATGCGCAACCAGGTCGACGCGGCCGCGGCGGCCGGCGTGCACGCCGCCACGATCAACTCCGCGAACCCCGACGAGTGGGCCGACATCGAGGAACAGGTCGCCGCCGGCGAGATCGACGTGCTGCTGGTCAGCCCGGAACGGCTGAACAACCCCGACTTCCGCGACACGATCCTGCCCGAGCTCACCCAGACCGCGGGCCTGCTGGTGGTGGACGAGGCGCACTGCATCTCCGACTGGGGCCACGACTTCCGCCCGGACTACCGGCGGCTGCGGACGCTGCTCACCGAGCTGCCGGAGGGCGTCCCGGTGCTGGCGACCACGGCCACCGCGAACGACCGCGTCGTGCAGGACGTCGCCGACCAGCTCGGGGTGGGCGGCGAGTACACCGATCCGCAGGAAACGCTGGTGCTGCGCGGCACCCTCGACCGGGAGAGCCTGCGGCTGGGCGTCGTCCGGTTGCCCTCGGCGGAGGCGCGGCTGGGCTGGCTGGCGAGCCACCTGAAGGAGCTGCCCGGCTCCGGAATCATCTACACGCTGACCGTGGCGGCGACCGACGAGATCGCCGCCTACCTGCGCGATCAGGGCTACGAGGTGGCGTCCTACTCGGGCCGCACCGATCCCGCCGAGCGGCAGCAGGCCGAGGCGGACCTGCTGGCGAACCGGGTCAAGGCGCTGGTGGCGACGTCGGCGCTGGGCATGGGTTTCGACAAGCCCGACCTCGGTTTCGTGGCCCACCTCGGCGCGCCGTCCTCGCCGATCGCCTACTACCAGCAGATCGGCCGCGCCGGGCGCGGCGTGCAGCGGGCGGAGGTGCTGCTGCTGCCCGGGCCGGAGGACCGCGACATCTGGAGCTACTTCGCGTCGCTGGCGTTCCCGCCGGAGCCGACGGTGCGCGCGGTGCTCGACGCGCTGGCACAGCAGGAGCGCATGTCGACGGCCGCGCTGGAGCCGCACGTCGAGCTGGGGCGCACCCGGCTGGAGATGGTGCTGAAGGTGCTGGACGTCGACGGGGCCGTCCGCCGGGTGAAGGGCGGTTGGGAAGCCACCGGCGAGCCGTGGCACTACGACGCCGAGCGCTACAACCGCATCGCCGCGGAGCGGAAGTCCGAGCAGCAGGCGATGCTCGACTACCTCGGCACGTCGTCGTGCCGCATGGAGTTCCTGCGGCGGCAGCTCGACGATCCGGCGGCCGAACCCTGCGGGCGCTGCGACAACTGCACCGGCTCCGGGTATTCCGGCGACGTCGACGAGCAGGCCGTGCAGCAGGCCGAGGAGCGACTGCGGCGGCCCGGTGTGGAGGTTTCGCCGCGCAAGATGTGGCCGAGCGGCATGGACGCGCTGGGCGTCCCGGCCTCCGGCAAGGTGCCCGCCGGGGAGCAGGCCACCGCGGGCCGGGCGATCGGGCGGCTCACCGACATCGGCTGGGGCAACCGGCTGCGCGAACTGCTCGCCACCGGCGCGCCCGACCAGGAACTGCCGGACGACCTGTTCCAGGCCGGGATCAAGGTGCTGGCCTCGTGGGAGTGGGCGCAGCGCCCGGTAGGCGTGGTCGCGCTCGGCTCGCGAACGCGGCCGCGGCTGGTGCGCAGCCTGGCGGAGCGGATCGCCACGATCGGCCGGCTGCCGCTGCTCGGCGAGGTGCTGACGAACCCGAACACGACGCCTCGGCGCGCCACGAACAGCGCGCAGCGGGTGGCTTCGCTGTGGCAGCAGTTCAAGGTGCCCGAGGAACTCGCCGCCAAGCTGTCCACACTGGACGGACCGATTCTGCTGATGGACGACTACGCCGACACCGGCTGGACCGTCACGGTCGTCAGCCGCCTGCTCCGGCAGGCGGGCGCCCCTGCGGTCCTCCCCTTCACCCTCGCCACCACCTCGTGAGCCAGGGCTCGTGAGCACTTTGGACCGCTATGCCGATCCAAAGTGCTCACGAGCACTCACCGGGCCGAACTCCACTCCGCGATGACGTCGTCGAGGACCGGCATCGGCAGCGGGCCGTTGCCGATGACCACGTCGTGGAAGGCCCTGAGGTCGAAGGCCGGGCCCAGCTCCGCTTCCGCCCTGGCGCGCAGCCGCTGGATCTCCAGGCGCCCGACCAAGTAGGACAGCGCCTGCCCCGGATTTTCGATGTAGCGGTCGGTTTCCGACTGGATCTCGACCTCCGGCATCACCGTGTTCGCCCGTAGGAAGTCCACCACCTGCTGCCGGCTCCAGCCGAAGGCGTGCAGCCCGGTGTCCACCACCAGCCGCGCCGCGCGCATCGAATCCATCGCGAGCATGCCCAGCCGGGCGATGTCGTCGGAGTACAGGCCGGCCTCGTCGGCGAACCGCTCGGCGTACAGGCCCCAGCCCTCCATGAACGCGTTGATCCACGCGACGCGCCGGATCTGCGGCACCCCGGTCAGCTCCTGCGCGAGGGTGATCTGGAAGTGGTGCCCTGGAACGGCTTCGTGGAACGCCGTCGCCTCGGCCAGGAACCGGGGGCGTTCTTCGGCGCGGTAGGTGTTGGCGTAGTAGATCCCCGGCCTGGAGCCGTCCAGCGGCGCCGGTAGGTACGCGGCCGCGGTCGCGGTCGCCTCGCGGTCCGCCGGAACGGCTTCCACCCGGCACCGCTGCGCTGGCTGCCGCCCGAACCAGTTCGGCGCCGCCTGTTCGGCGCGGCGGATCGCCGCCCGGGCCGCGCCGAGCAGTTCCGCCGCGTTCTGCCAGCACAACGCCGGATCGGTGCGCATCCGTTGCTGCACCTCGGCGGCGGTTCGCAGCCCGAACTCCCGCGAACCGATTTCCGCGTACTCCTCGGCAAGTTCCTCGATCGCCGCGAGCCCGGTGCGGTGCAATTCCTCCGGCGTCCAGTCGACCGTCGTGTGCATCCGGGCCAAGGCCGCGTAGGTTTCCGCCCCGTCCGGCAGCCAGCACAGCCCCGGCCGGTCGTCGGGCCGGCCGTGCGGCTGGATCTCGGTCTGCAGGACGTGGCGGTATTCGGCGAGCGCCGGTCGGACCGCCTCGGCGAGCAACCGGTCCCGCTCGTCGGCGCTGCGCAACGGCGCTTGCCGCAGCGGATCGCTTTCCGGCGCCGACAGATACGCGTCGAGGTGCGCGACCGCATCCCGGACCCGGCGCGCGACCGGCGGCCGCCCGGCCGCCACGCCGCGGCGGTGCCGTTCCGCCGCCTTAGCCAGGAAATCGGGGATCGCGGCGAGTCGGGCCAGGAAGTCCCGTTCCTGCTGTGGCCCGGACGGCCGGACGGCGGGCAGCAGTTCGAGCAGCTTGGCGATCGGCGAGATCAGCAGGTCGTGCATGGTGTGCTCGACCAGGCGCGCGCCGAGCCGCGTCGCGACCGCCTCGGCCTGCTGCACCACCACGCCGCGGGTGATCCGGTCCTCCGGCGGCGGATCGAGCTCGCGGGCCGCGGCGGCGATGCGCAGCGCGCGCTCCCGGATCTCGGACTCCGCGGACTCGTCGAGATCGCCGAGCCGGTGGTCGATTCCCGGCAGCCCTTGGAGGAGTTCGTTCAGCGGATCCTCGTCCGCCAGGACCTCGATCAGTTCGTCGGCAAGCCCGCGCGCAGTGATCACCAGACCAGTCTGCCCGGCGCGTCAACGCATTTGAACGAATTGGACCAACGTGCGCAATTCACCCGAAATAGGTCGCGAAAAGGTGCGAAGGCGAACGAAATGCGGAAAACCCGGCTCGGTGCCCTCGAACCGAGGCCGAGGGCACCGCAGGAGTTGGCGTCAGGAATCGAATCGGCCGGCGCGCACCCCGGCGACGAACGATCGCCACTGATCGCCCGAAACCGCGAGGTACCCGGCCGTCCGGTGCTTCGAATCCCGGACGGCCGCGCCGTCACCGAAGCGGCCGACCTCGACGCAGTCGCTCACCTGCGCCGACCGGCTCGACTTCCGCCAACCAACCGGCTGTGCCGTAGTCACGCAATGGCCTCCATCTCGTTCGCACACTTGGCGATGAACCCGATCGATTCGTCGTGATCCATCGCGAACGAGAGCAGGGTAGTGATCGCGTCCAGGTATTCCTGCGCTAGTCCGGGGTTGTACAGAAAGGCGGCGGATCGGTAGTGCTCCAAGTGGACGATCGGTTGCGCCTTCGGGAATTCGAACACCACGAACGGGCCGACGTGCCCGGGATGCCAGGACGTCGAACCGCTTGGCACCACACGGACGTCGATGTTGGACCACTCCGCCAGTTCCGCGACCTTGCGGAGCTGTTCGGCCATCACGGCGTGCCCGCCGATCGGCTCCTGGAGCGCGTGCTCGCTGATGATCGCCATCAGGCGCGGGCCGTTTCGGGCGGAGAGGATCTCCCGGCGGCCAACGCGCATCAACACCAGCTTCTCCACCTCGCCGACCGGCCGGCCGCGCATCACGGCGCGCGCGTAGTCGGAAGTCTGCAGCAGCCCCGGAACCAGCCCGGTGGCCACATTGGTGATGCGGGTGGCGGTGCGCTCGAACTCGATCAGCGCGGTCAGCTCCTGCCGCACGCCGGCGCGATCCGCGGTGAGCCAGTTCGGCGCATCGGCGTCGCGCGCCATCTCGACGAGTCGATCACGTTCGGTAGCCGAAACGCCCAGCGCCGTCACGAACGCGGCCACCACTTCCGGCGGCGGCACGGACTTGCCCGTCTCGTACCGCATCAGCTTGACGTGATTGGTGTCGAGCTCCTGTGCCAGCGCGCGGAGGCTCTTGCCGACCAGTTCCCGGGCTTCGCGCAGCTCAGCCCCGAGCGCGCGGGCCTTCGGCGTGCCGCCAGTGGTACGGGTCATGAAACATAGCGAAACAGAATTCGGGTCTGGTAACTACTACCTGTTCAGGTAATTGGCCAGCCGTTTCAGTACCACCAGAATGGTACGTGCGACGACGCCCGACCAGGAGGGCACCGACCAGCCTCTCAGCCGCCCGGTGCGGCCCCGGTGTCCAGTACCGCGTTCCAGGCGGCGTCGTACCCCGGAACCGGCTGCCGGACGCGACACGCGGCGGACGCCTCAGTCGAGTTGGAACAGGCGGTGATCTTGCATGCCTCACCCGTTTCGCTGGCAACCCGGCGATGGACAGCGTCATGCCACTCTGAAACCCCGTCCCCGTGGCGGCTTTCCGGCGGACACGCAGATCGAGACGCTGTGCGGCAAGCAGATCACCACGGACAACTCCGACGTCGCGTGGCTGTGGACGACCTGTCCGGAGTGCAACAGGTTCGCGCACGAGCTGACCGGTACCCCGATCGCGCCCTGTAGTCCAGTTCCTCCCACAGGGTGAATTCGGATCTTCCGTACGGGCGACGCAGACCGTACTGTGTCGTCACCCGTACGAGGTCCGGAGGACAACCGCATCTCCGGCGCACGGGCGTCCTGCCACCACACCGGAGGATGCGATGGCGCACGAAGCAGCGACGGCCGAGGATTCCCGGCTACCCGTCCGAACCCTGGTCGCTGCCAGCATCGGCAACGCGGTCGAGTGGTACGACTGGACCATCTACACCGCCTTCAGCGTCTACTTCGCCACGGCGTTCTTCCCGGGTGAACTCGCGCTGATCAACACGCTTGCCACGTTCGCGCTGGCGTTCTTCTTCCGCCCGCTCGGCGGCTGGCTGCTCGGGCGGTTCGCCGACCTCCGGGGCCGCAAGACGGCGATGCTGGTGACCATCTCGCTGATGGCCGGTGGTTCGCTGATCATCGGCCTGCTGCCGACGTTCCAGTCGATCGGCTGGGCCGCGGGCATTCTGCTGATCCTGGCGCGCATCGGGCAGGGCCTCTCGCTGGGCGGCGAGGTGTCCAACGCATCGGCCTACCTGGCGGAGATCGCTCCGCCGGCCAAACGCGGCCGCTACTCGGCGTTCTTCTACATCTCGACCGGCTCCGCGCTGCTCGTCGCCTCGCTGCTCGGCTACGCGCTGACGGCGCTGCTCACCGAGGAGCAGCTCACCGACTTCGGCTGGCGGATCCCGTTCCTGATCGGCGGCGTGCTCGGATTGCTCGGCATCTGGTTGCGCCGCACGCTCGAGGAGACCGAGCAGTTCGAGGACAACCGCGCCAAGGCCAAGGCGCTGAAGAATCCACTGTGGATGACGCTCAAGCACCACCCCAAGGCGGTCGGCCAGCTGGTGGGCTTCAGCATGCTGTCCACGCTTTGCTACTACACGTTCTTCAGCGCGCTGACGCCGTTCGCGGTGAAGACCAGGCACGCCGACGCCACCGACGTGTTCCTCGCGCTGTCGATCGCCACCGCGTTGTTCATCGCGCTGCAGTACCCGATGGGCGCGCTGTCGGACCGCATCGGGCGCAAGCCGCAACTGCTGGTCTGGTCGGCGGCGACCGCGGTCCTCATCGTGCCGCTTTCCACATTGGTCGGTCCCGGGCTGGGCGGCCTGCTGGTGGTCTTCTGCGTCGGAATCGCGTTGTACACCGCGATGACCTCGATCGCTCCGGCGATCATGTCGGAGCTGTTCCCGACCGAGCTGCGCGGCCTGGGCATCGGCGCCTGGTACAACCTCACCGTTGCGATCTTCGGCGGCACCGCGCCGCTGGTGATCCAGACGCTGGCACGCTACGACCTGTCGACGATGTTCTTCTGGTACATCGCGATTGCCTCGGCGATCGCGTTCTTCGTGATCCGCACGCTTCCCGAAACCAAGGCCACCGAACTCCGCTGACCTTCGACCGGCTCAACAGTGAAGGGCACCTCCGACTCACCCGGTCGGCGGTGCCCTTCACTTCAAGGAGATCGTCCTCAGCGGAGCGGGACGAGGTCGTCGGCGTGGACCACCTCTCGGCGTTGTTCCGCCGGTAGCTCGTGCGTCGAACGGCCGATCAGGTCCGGCAGTTCCGCAGCGTCGTAGGCGACCACGCCGCGGCCCACCACCTTGCCGGCCGGGTTGACCAGCTCGACCACGTCGCCGCCGTCGAACGCGCCCTCCACCGCCGTGATGCCCGCCGCCAGCAGGGAACGGCGGCGCTTGACCACCGCTGCCACCGCACCATCGTCCAGCCACAGGCGGCCGTTGGCCCCGGCAGCGTGCGCCAGCCAGAAGCGGCGCGCCGAAAGCCTGCTGCCGGTCGCCGCGAAGGCGGTGCCGACATCGGCCGGGCCGAGCGCGCGTTCGGCCAGCGCGGCGGAAGTCAGCAGCACCGGAATCCCCGAGGAGCAGGCGACTCTCGCCGCCTCCACCTTCGACGCCATGCCACCGGTGCCCAGCCCGGACGCGCCGGTGCGGCCCGCTTGCACGCCTTCCATGTCCGCGTCGCCGTTGACCTCGCGGATCGCCGAAGCGTCGCCGCGGCGCGGATCACCGTCGTACAGGGCGTCCACATCGGACAGCAGGACCAGCGCGTCGGCGCCCACCAGGTGTGACACCAGCGCGGCCAGCCGGTCGTTGTCGCCGAAGCGGATCTCGTGCGTCGCGACCGTGTCGTTCTCGTTGACCACCGGCACCGCGCCGAGGCCGAGCAGCCGGTCCAAGGTGCGCTGCGCATTGCGGTAGTGACCGCGGCGCACCACGTCGTCCGCGGTGAGCAGCACCTGTCCGACCGTCAGGTCGTAGCGCGAGAAGGACTCGGCGTACGCGTGCGCCAAGGCCTGCTGGCCGACGCTCGCCGCAGCCTGCTGGGTCGCGAGATCCTTCGGCCTGCGGCTCAGCCCCAGCGGCGCGATGCCAGCTGCGATCGCTCCCGACGACACCAGCACCACTTGGCCACCGGCGGCGACCCGCCGGGCCACGGTGTCGACCAGCGCCGTCAGCCGCTCGGCGTCCAGGCCGCCCTTCGTGGTGGTCAGCGACGACGACCCGACCTTCACCACGACGCGCTGCGCCGCCGCGACCGCCTTCCTGGTCGCCGACAGCTGATCGCTCACCGGCCGTCCTCCTCCTCGACGTACCGGCCGAACTCGTCCAGGCTGCTGCGGCGCGCCTTCTTCGCCGCCTTGCGGTCGGTCGCCGAGATCCGGTCGTCGTGGTCGATGCGCAGGTCGGTGCCGCGGCGGCCGAGCACGCCCGCCACCCCGGCCGGCGTGGACGGCTCCCAGTCGAAGGTCATGTTGCCGATGGTCACCTGGCTACCGGGCTTCGCGCCGCGCTTGGCCAAGGCCTCCTCCACGCCGAGCTTCGCCAGCCGGTCGGCGAGGAAACCGATCGCCTCGGTGTTGCCGAAGTCGGTCTGCCGCACCCACCGCTCCGGCTTCTCGCCGCGCACCACGAACGCGTCCTCGAACTGGGGATCGGGCTCGACGGTGAAGCTGCCGGCGTCCACGGCCGCTGGCCGGACCACCACTCGCGCCGGCTCCGGCGGCGGCAGCTGCGCGCGGTAGCGCTCGACCTCGGCGGCCATCGCGAAGCTCAGCTCGCGCAGCCCTTCGCGGGACGCGGTGGACACCTCGAACACCGGCCAGCCGCGCGCCTCCAGATCCGGCTTGACCAGCTCGGCCAGTTCGCGGGCCTCCGGCACGTCCATCTTGTTGAGCACGACCATCCGCGGGCGGGATTCCAGGTCCTGGCCGCCCTGCTCGGCCTTCAGCGCCGGGGTGTACTGCGCCAGCTCGTTCTCCAGTGCGTCCACATCGGACAGTGGATCGCGGCCGGGTTCGAGCGTGGCGCAGTCCACCACGTGCATCAGGACCGCGCAGCGCTCGATGTGGCGCAGGAAGTCCAGGCCCAGGCCGCGGCCCTCGCTGGCACCCGGGATGAGCCCCGGCACGTCCGCCACGGTGAACACCGTTTCGCCCGCGGTGACCACGCCGAGGTTGGGCACCAGCGTGGTGAACGGGTAGTCGGCGATCTTCGGCCGCGCCGCGGAAAGCACCGAGATCAGCGACGACTTGCCGGCCGACGGGAATCCGACGAGGCCGACGTCGGCGACCGACTTCAGCTCCAGCACCAGTTCGAACTGCTCCCCCGCCTCGCCGAGGAGCGCGAAGCCGGGCGCCTTGCGCGCCTTGGACGCCAGCGCGGCGTTGCCGAGCCCGCCGCGGCCGCCGGCGGCGGCGACGAAGGTGGTGCCGACGCCGATGAGGTCGGCCAGCACCTCGCCGTCCTCGGTCAGCACCACGGTGCCGTCCGGGACCGACAGGATCAGGTCTCCGCCCTGCGCGCCGTTGCGCATGCTGCCCTGGCCCGGCTTGCCGTTGGCCGCGCGGGCGTTCGGGCGGTAGTGGAAGTCGAGCAGGGTGTGCACGTTGGGATCCACGACGAGCTGGACGTCGCCGCCCTTGCCGCCGTTGCCGCCGTCCGGCCCGCCCAGCGGCTTGAACTTCTCCCGGTGCACCGAGGCGCAGCCATGCCCGCCGTCGCCTGCCGCGACGTGGATGGTCACGCGGTCAACGAACCGCGACACGAATGCCTCCAGGAAAACTCCGGCCGAGCGTGGCCCGGCGAAAAAACAGTCTGGGCGCCGCGCTCGTGCATGCGCACGAGCACCGCACGCCACCTACCTCGATGGTGCCCCGCGTGGCACGTTGCCGCCGGGAGGCGTGACCACCCGCACAACGCAAACGACGAGGGGCGGGCCGGACTAGCCGGACCCGCCCCTCGTCGGGAAGTACTTCGCAGCCGAGAGCCGGATCAGGCCTCGGCCAACACCACGCTGACAGCCTTGCGGCCGCGGTAACGTCCGAACTGGACGGTGCCGGCGGACAGCGCGAACAGGGTGTCGTCGTTGCCACGCCCGACGTTCAGGCCAGGGTGGAACTTGGTGCCCCGCTGCCGGATCAGGATCTCGCCGGCCTTGACGACCTGGCCGCCGTAGCGCTTCACCCCGAGGTACTTGGGGTTAGAGTCGCGGCCGTTCCGAGAGCTGGATGCGCCCTTCTTGTGTGCCATGACTACTCAGGTCCTCACTTCGTGATGCCGGTGACCTCAACGCGGGTCAGCTTCTGACGGTGACCCTGACGCTTGTGGTAGCCGGTCTTGTTCTTGAACTTGTGGATGCGGATCTTGGGGCCCTTGGTCTGCTCGACCAGCTTGCCGGTCACCGACACCTTGGCCAGCACGTCGGCGTCGGTCGTGACATCGGAGCCATCGACGACCAAAAGCGCCGGGAAACTGACCTCGGAGCCCAGCTCGCCCTCGAGCTTCTCGACCTCGACGACGTCCCCGACAGCCACCTTGTACTGCTTGCCGCCGGTCTTGACGATCGCGTACATGAGTCGGAAGTCTCCTGCTGCTCGGTTTCGCTACTTCACCAGGTCTGCGGCGGACGTCCACCTCGACCGCGTGGATCGAGGATTCCTACCACGCCGCCGGTGCAGCGCCTCGGTGGGTTCCTGTCTCGGCAGCCGAGCCGCACGGGCAATCGCATTCGAAACAGGCGTTTTATCTCTCCGCCCGTCCGGCGGCGAGAAGTTCTCACCCATCATACAGACCGCTTTCCGAACCCCTATCGACCGGGGCCGCACCGCGGGAGAGACCGGCCGCGAGAGCCGGCGACGAGCGAGCCGCGACAGCGTACGACCGCCGGATCCGCGTGGTCAAATCCAGCCACGGTCGCCGTCTGATCTGCCAGGTCCTGACCTGCGCTTGCTACGGTGAGGCGCTATTGATTCGGACTGGGGAAACAAAAGCGTGACAGACATCGCATCGGAGACGAACCGGGGCGAGCGCGCCACCCCCGAAGCCCCCATTCCAGGCCCGGTGCGGCGGTTCGGCCCCGTGCTGCTCGGCCTGTCGGCGCTCGTGCCGCCGCTGATGATGCTTCGGGAAGTGCTGCGCTACCCGCAGATGCACTTCTACGACTACTGGTGGGTCCTGCTCGACCTCACCAACGACGACGGCTCGCTGCGCCCGGAGGCGCTGTTCGGGTTCCGCAACGAACACCCGTTCGTGCTGCCCAGCCTGCTGTTCTGGCTCAGCGCCCGGTTCGGGCACGGCCTCAACCAGCCGCTCGGGCTGGTGATCATCGCGTTCGGCGTCGCCAGCGTCCTGCTGGTATGGGCGATGCTGCCGAAGTCGCTGAACCCGTGGCAGCGGGCCGGGCTGGTGGCGGCCGCCTCGACGCTGGTGTTCAACCCGCACGGCATCCACAACTACGTGCGCTCGATGAGCGGAGCGTCGTGGATCCTCGCGCTGATGCTGGTGCTCGCCGCGCTGCTGGCGATGCAGCGCGAACACCGGGTGCTGGCGATCGTGTTCGGGCTGCTGGCGTCGATCAGCTACGGCACATCGTTCGCGGTGTGGCCGGCACTGGCACTGGTGGCCTGGCTGCGCGGTGACCGCCGTCGCTGGGTCGCGACGCCGCTGGTGGTCGGGTTCCTCGTGGTGGCCTCGTGGCTGGTGCTGCGCGGGCCGCAGGGCGGAGGCGGCGCTTCGCCGACCGACGATCCGGCGCAGGCGCTGCTCGCCGGGCTGAGCATGCTCGGCATGGTGTGGACCGGCACCGAGCCGTCGATCGCGCTGATCGCGGGCGTGGCGGGCCTGGCGGTGCTCGTGCTGCACGTGCGGCAGAGCCGCGAGGAATACCGCAGCGCCGCGCCGTGGTGGGGGCTGGCGGTCTACGCGGCCGGTTGCGCGGTGATGATCTCCGGCTCGCGGGCCGCGTTCGGCGAGGCCGCCGGGCTGCAGAGCCGGTACAACAGCATGACCGCCGCACTGTGGATCGCGGTGTTGGTGATCGTGGTCGCCTGGCCCCGCTGGCCGAAGATCCGCACCGTCGCCGTGGCGAGCACGGTGCTGGCCACCGTGGCGCTCGGCGCTCCCATGGCGCAGAGCGTGCGCTCCGATGCGCCGAACCAGAACCTGCTCGCCATCGCCGCGCGCATCGGCCACCCCGACGCGTTCGAGGACCGCTTCCCCGAACCGGACCGCCTGCTGCCGCGGCTGCAGGCGCTCGGGCACTACCCGTTCTCCGGCGAGTTCACGCTGGCCTGCCCCGATGGCCTGGAGATCGGCGACCGGATCAGCACCGCGGACTGGCGGACGCCCAGCGACGGCGCGCTGCGCGAGCCGCGTCCGGACGGCCGCGACGTGGTGCTCAACGTGGAGACCGACCAGATCCAGGGCGGTGCCCGGATGCTCAAGGGCTGGGCGATCTCCGGGATCGAGCGGGCCGAGTGCGTCGCGATGCTCGACCAGACCGGCACGGTCATCGGCGGTGGCGTGGTCGACATCCCGCGTTCGGACGCGGAAGCCCAGACACCCGGCATCGAGATCGGCCTGGGCTTCGAGGCCGTCGCCCCAGCGCAGCCCGGGCCGCTGCGCGTCGCCTTCCACTTCCCCGACGGCTGGTGGATCCGGCCCCTCACGGAAAGCCCGCAGGTCAAGCCATGACGGAAGCCGCACCGGAAGTCGAGGTCTCGCTACTGGCCCCGGCCAAGAACGAGCGAGAGAACCTGCCCCGGCTGTTCGCCGAGATCCGCGACGCGATGCAGCAGCAGCATCGGAGCTGGGAGCTGCTGATCGTCGACGACGGCAGCACCGACGACAGCTGGCAGGTGATCGCCGAGCAGGCCCGGCAGGACTCCCGGTTCCGCGGCATCCGGTTGCGGCGCAACTTCGGCAAGGCCGCTGCGCTGGCCGCGGGCGTCGCCGAGGTCCGCGGGCGATTGCTGGTCACGCTGGACGCCGACCTGCAGGACGACCCCGCCGAGATCCCGCGCCTGCTCGCCGAGCTCGACGACGGGGCCGACCTGGTCAGCGGCCACAAGGCGCAGCGGCAGGATCCGCTGGGCAAGCGGCTGCCCTCGAAGGTGTTCAACTGGGTCACCGGGCTGATCACCGGCCTGAAGCTGGCGGACCACAACTGCGGGCTGAAGGCCGCGCGGACCGAGATTTACCGGCGCGTGCCGCTGTACGGCGAGCTGCACCGCTACATCCCGGCGCTGGCGCACCAGCTGGGCTACCGGGTGCGCGAGCTTGCCGTGCACCACCGACCGCGGGTGCACGGCAAGTCCAACTACGGGCTGGAGCGGTACGTGCGCGGCGCGCTGGACCTGCTCACGGTCGTCGCTCTCACCCGTTACGGGCGTCGCCCGGCGCACCTCTTCGGCGGGCTCGGGCTGCTGGCCGGGACGATCGGCACGCTGATCCTGCTCTACCTGAGTGGCGTGTGGTTGTTCACCGAGCAGTCGATCGGCACCCGCCCGCTGCTGACGCTGGGCATCCTGCTGGAGATCTTCGCGGTGCAGATGATCTCCGTGGGCCTGCTCGCGGAGCTGATGCTGCACCGGACCGGGCGGGACCGGGATGTGGACGTGCTGGTGGCCGACCAGACGACGAGCGAAAGCCCGGCGCAGTCCGCCTGAGTTTCCGCGGGCAAGCCCGTGAGTGTTTTGTGCTGCTATAGAGGCTGTTTTGGAAGGGGTTGTGTGTGGTTGTGATATGTGGCTGATGATCACGTGTGAGGGCGTGTCGTAGCCGCAGACAAGGGCGG